>NZ_JBFUES010000252.1:0-8260 GCF_056403875.1 Bradyrhizobium sp. P2_E8 | reverse complement strand
GAGTGATAGGCGACGACGATGTTGTCGCCTATCGCAGTGGTCGGAAGACCGAGGCCGGCAACGTATTCGGTGATGTCCTTGGCAAGCGCGGACACCTTCGCCGCATCGGCCGCGAACGCAGCGTCCTCGCGCAGCAGATAGCCGTAGTCCTTGATCACCGTGCCGCAGCCGGACGCCGTCACCAGGATGGCGTCGAGCCCCTCGCCGGCCGCCTCCGCGCGCCATGCCGCGATATTGGCGCGAGCCCGCGCCAGCGCATCATGGTCGTTGCCGAGGTGATGAGTCAGCGCGCCGCAGCATTGCTCGTCCCTGACCAGGACGACCTCGATGCCGTGGCGGGTGAGAAGACTGATGGCAGCCTGGTTGATGCGCGGCGCCAGCACCTGCTGGGCGCAGCCCTGGAGCAGCGCGACCCGGCCGCGCTTCTTGCCGAGCGCCGCGAACACGCTGCCCGGGAGGGGGCCGGGCGACGGCAGCCGGTTCGGGGCCAGCGCCAGCATCGCCTTGAGGCGCTGGATCAGTCCGGGCGTGGCCGAGGGCCGCGGCGTCGGCAGGAATACGGCCAGCGGACGGGCCAGCCGCGCCAGCCACATGCTGGCGCGGAAGCGCTGCGGGTCCGGCAGGACGAAGGCCAAGACCTGACGGAGCAGCCGCTCGGTGAGCGGCCGCTGGTAGCGCTGCTCGATCCTGACCCGGGCCTGGTCGACGAGGTGCATGTAGTTCACCCCGGAGGGGCAGGTCGTCATGCAGGCCAGGCACGACAGGCAACGGTCGACATGCTTGACCACCTCCGCCGTCGGCGCCTGGTCCTTCTCCAGCATCTCCTTGATCAGATAGATGCGGCCGCGCGGGCTATCGAGCTCGTCGCCGAGCAGCACATAGGTCGGACAGGTTGCAGTGCAGAAGCCGCAATGGACGCAGGCGCGCAGGATCTTGTCGGCCTCCGCGATATCGGGATCGGCGAGTTGCGCCAGTGAGAATTCGGTCTTCATGCCGCAGCGCCCCGCGTCAGCCGTCCCCGGTTGAGAATGGACTTCGGATCGAAACTGGCGCGTATCCGCTCGCTCAAGGCGGCAATACCGGGCGCCTGCGGTTGGAACACATCGACCTCGCGCCTGACATCCTCGGCCGCCCGGATCAGCATGGCGTGCCCTCCGACCGCATTCGCACACGCGCGCACGGCCGGCTCATGCGCATCGCCCTTCGGCGGCAATGCGGCCCAGATCAATCCGCCGCCCCAATCGAAGATCATGTCGCCGCCGGTCTCGCGCACCAGCTGCGTCCCGAGCGCCGCACCCGATGCCGGCGGACAGACGATCCGCCACACCGGCCAGGCCCCCAGCGCGCCACTGGCCGCGAACGGCAGTACGTCGCGGATGGTAGCCCATAGTGCCGACGACTCGGCGTCCTCGACCAGGGTCGCGGTTCCGAACGGCGCCAGCAATTCGCGCAGCGAGCCGGCGCGATGCGCGGCGGAGGCGGTAATGCCTTCGAGCCGGAGAACGGTCAGCGCCTCGCCCTGGYCCGCGATGTCGCCGAGCCCGTCGGTTTTCGCCCGGAATGCAGATTTCGGCAGGTGTGCGGCGCCGGAGACGTCGAAGGGCGAGCCGAGCGCCGCGGTCATCGCCTTGTTGGCGGCGGCCTCGTCGAGCCCGCGCAGCAGCAGCGTCCGCTCGGCCTCCGGCTTCGGCATCACCTTCAGCGTGACCTCGGTCATGACAGACAGCGTGCCCCAGGAACCGGCGAGCAGCTTGCAGAGGTCGTAGCCGGTGACGTTCTTCACCACCTTGCCGCCGGTCTTGAAGCTGTCGCCGAAGCCGGAGACGGCGTGCGCCCCAAGCAGGTGATCGCGCGCCCCGCCCGCCCTGATGCGCCGCGGGCCGGCAAGGCCCGCCGCGATCATGCCGCCGATGGTGCCTGATACGGGCGTGCCGAGCAGCGGCGCGGTGTTCATCGGCTCGAACGCGAATTGCTGGTTCTTGGCATCGATCAGCGACAGCACGTCGGCCAGCGGCGCACCCGCCTCAAGCGTCACGATCAGCTCGTTGGGCTCGTAGGAGGTGACGGCATTCAGCGCGGAGACGTCGAGCACGGCGTTGGTCGCCATGGCGTGGCCAATGCTGCGCTTGCTGCCATGACCGATGATCTCGAGCGGCTGCTCATTGGCAATCGCCGCGCGCACCACCTCTTCGACGTCTTTGGCGTCTCTGACCCTAAGCGTATCCACGGGAAAAGGCGGTAGCGAAATTCGCCGCCAAAATCAAATGCAGCGTGACGCGGCGACCACTTGTCGGCGCGACGACGGTGCGGCATGCGACGAAAATCCGTCAGGCCGGCTCCGCGAAATCCGACAGCGACGGTTCGATAAATATCGAAGCGTTCACGACATCGACACTTCGATCACCGGCGAACCAAAGCCGGCAGGCCATCGCTACAAGCTTGCGCCGATCGCGATCGAGCTCAGCCGATGGAGACAGACATGAAGCGATCGACATATGCGCGGCCGCCGGCGCCGCGCGTCCACGAAGCGTTCAGCCGCAGGTCGGTGATCACCGCCTTCGGAGCCGTCCTGGCAATCTATCTCTCGCCATGGACGTCGTCATCTCAAGCCCAGCAGCAAGGAGGAAGGACCATGAACCACTACGCCACGCAGAAATCCCTCAGCGACGCCGTCGACGGCGGCGGCCTGCTCGTCGTCGCGCAATGGGAGGCGAAACCGGGCGAGGCCGACAAGGTCGCTGCGATCCTCGACCGCTTCCTGCCCGAGGCGCAGCGCGAGGACGGCGTCAAGCTGTTCCTGATCTCGCGCGCCAGGGACAATCCGGCCCAGTTCCTGTTCTACGAACTGTTCCGCGACGAGGCCGCCTTCAAGGCGCACCAGGAGAGCGCGCATTTCAAGACCTACATCGCCGGCGAAGCGCTGCCGCTGCTGGCGAAGCGGGAGCGAGCGCAATACGGAATGCTGTGAGTGCTCTTCTTCCCTCTCCCCTTGTGGGAGAAGGTGGCATAGGCGGCCTTCGGCCGCCGTTCTTAAGAACGCCGAAGCCAAGCTTCGGCTATGGCGCCGGATGAGGGGTTGCTTCAGCGAACTCAACTGCAAGCGGTTTGCGCGGAGAGATACCCCCTCACCCGTCTCGCCGCTCTGCGGCGAGCCACCCTCTCCCGCAAGGGGAGAGGGTGCACCGTCACCGCTGCCTTCAGAACCGCGGAATATCCGGAAACGCCACTTTCCCGGCATGCACATGCATGCGGCCGAGCTCGGCGCAGCGGTGCAGGGTCGGAAACACCTTGCCGGGGTTGAGCAGGCCCTGCGCGTCGAAGGCGCATTTCAGCCGCTGCTGCTGGTTGAGGTCGATCTCGCTGAACATCTCCGGCATCAGGTCGCGCTTCTCGATGCCGACGCCGTGCTCGCCGGTGAGCACGCCGCCGAACTCGACGCAGGCGCGCAGGATGTCGGCGCCGAAGGCTTCGGCCCGCTCGATCTCGCCGGGCTTGTTGGCATCGTAGAGGATCAGCGGGTGCAGATTGCCGTCGCCGGCGTGGAACACGTTGGCGCAGCCGAGCTGGTATTTCTCCGAAAGCTCGCGGATGCGCGCCAGCGCCTTCGGCAGCGCGCCGCGGGGGATGGTGCCGTCCATGCAGAGATAGTCCGGAGAGATGCGGCCGACGGCCGGAAACGCGGCTTTGCGGCCGGCCCAGAACAGATTGCGCTCGGCCTCCGAGGTCGAGATCTGGCAGGTGGTCGAGCCGCAAGCATTCGCGATCGTCTCGACGCGCGTGATCAGCTCGTCGACCTCGATCTTGGGACCGTCGAGCTCGATGATGAGAAGCGCCTCGACGTCGAGCGGATAGCCGGCATGGACGAAGGCTTCCGCGGCGTGGATCGCCGGCTTGTCCATCATCTCCATGCCGCCGGGAATGATGCCGGCGCCGATGATGCGCGCCACGCATTCGCCGGCCGCCTCGACCTCTGCGAAGCCGACCATCAGCGCGCGCGCCGTCTCCGGCTTTTGCAGGATGCGCACCGTGATCTCCGTAATGACGCCGAGCAGGCCTTCGGAGCCGGTGATGACGCCCATCAGGTCGTAGCCGGCGTTCTCGCACCCCTTGCCGCCGATCCGCAGGATCTCGCCGCTCATCAGCACGATCTCGCAGCCCAGCACGTTGTTGGTGGTCATGCCGTATTTGAGGCAGTGCACACCGCCGGAATTTTCCGCGACGTTGCCGCCGATCGAGCAGGCGATCTGCGACGACGGATCGGGCGCGTAATAGAAGCCGGCATGCGCGACCGCCTGGCTGATCGCGAGATTCGTGACACCGGGCTCGGTGACGACGACGCGGTTGTCGAAATCGATCTCGCGGATGCGCTTGAACTTGCCGAGCCCGAGCAGCACGCCGTCTTCGAGCGGCAGCGCACCGCCTGAGAGTGATGTGCCGGAGCCGCGCGGCACCACCTTGACGCCTTGGGCGGCACAATATTTCAGGACGAGCGCGACCTGCTCGGTCGTATCGGGCAGCACCACGACCATCGGCGGCTGCCGATAGGCGGTCAGCCCGTCGGATTCATAGGCCCGCATCTCGGCGGCGCTGTCGATCACGCCCTCGCCTGATACGATCGCGCGCAAGGCGGCGACGATCTCGCTGCGACGCGCCAGCACCGCCTGATCGCTCGCGGGCATCATGATGGCCATGTTACGAAACCTTCGTCCGGCATTGGAATTTGTTCCGGCAAATCAAGCACGTCTGCCCGCTCTTGGGTAGGTCCTCCGAAGGTCCCATTGCTTTGTTGCAGCGCAAGTTCTCTCTGGGGCAAGTCTGCTACCATGAAACCTGTCAAGATCTCGCGGCTTGTCCACTTGCAGCGGACCTGCCAAAACCACGCCCCTCAATCTGACCCGGGAAGAGACGAAGAGCATCCTATGACAAAATTGACTTTCGCCGCGCTGGTTGCCCTCACCGTGACTGCCACCGCACCCGCCGCGATGGCGCAGGATGTCGCGGCCGGCAAGACGTCGTTCAACAAATGCCTGGCCTGCCACGCGATCGGCGAAGGCGCCAAGAACAAGGTCGGCCCCGAGCTCAACGGCATCAACGGCCGCAAGTCGGGCAGCGCCCCGGATTACAGCTATTCGGACGCGAACAAGAATTCCGGCATCACCTGGGACGAAGCCACGTTCAAGGAGTACATCAAGGATCCGAAGGCCAAGATCCCCGGCACCAAGATGGCATTCGCCGGCATCAAGAACGAGACCGAGATCAACAATCTCTGGACCTTCATCTCGCAGTTCGACAAGGACGGGAAGATCAAGCAGTAAGCGCGCGAGAGGCGGCCGCCAGAGCTTCGGTTCCGATTGAATCAGAACCGAGGCTCAGGCTTCTTGTCTTGACGCGTTTTCTTCAYGCGAACCGGTATCCACTTCGCTCGAAAACGCTTCAATCGGCGGCCGCCTGCGCCGGGACGATTGTATCGATCATCGTCTCGATCTCCGCCTTCACCAGATCCGGCACCGCGTTCTGCACCATGTGGCCGAGATCGGGCAGCACGATCAGCTTCGCATTCTGTACGGTCGCGGCGAACGGTCGCGCGTGGATGCTGGTCTTCACCGTCTTGTCGGGCTCGCCGGCGATGATGGTGACCGGCGCCTTGATCTCGCCATAGCGCGCGACTTGCGCGGCGACAGCTTCCTTCAACGTCACCAGATCATAGGCATTTGCGATGAACTCGCGCGGCCGCAGCAGCAGCGGCGTCGCGGAGTCCTGCACGAAACCATCGGGCATGGTCTGCGGCAGAAACACGTTGCGCGCCCCGGACTCGGCGACGACATAGCCGAGCGGCAGCGTGATGGTGTAGGCGAGCAGCGGGCCGATCACGGGCGTTGCGATGAGCTCGTTGTAGCGGCCGACGCCGCCGCGCCAGGGATGGGTGACGGGCGCCAGCATCACGAGGCCCGCGACGCGGCCCGGATGATCGAGCGCGAGGCGCGCGCCGAGCGCCCCGCTCCAGGAATGCACGACGAAGACCGCACGATCGACTCCGAGCTTGCCGAGCGCCTCGTCGATCATCCGCGCCTGGATCTGCGGCGTCGAATCCTGCCGCCGAGCGCGCGTGCTCCAGCCATGACCGGGACGGTCGATCAGGATGACGCGATGGTCTTTTGCAAGGAGGTCGCCGAGCGGGCGCCGCATCGCTTCGAGATTGGAGCTCGCGCCGTGCAGCATCACGATCGGTAGGCCTGAATCGCGCGGGCCGATGTCGACGACGTGGAGCGTCGCGCCACCGACCTCGATCATCCGGCCCTGAGGTGGAAAGGCGCGTTGCACGGCGACGATTCCGGCCTGCGTGGCCAGCGCCAGCAGAACCAGCGCCGTCACGACTGTCATCACGATCATGGATTGAATCCGGACGATCCAGGGCACTTGGTCATAAGCCACCTGGTGATTACGAGCGTGGCACGCGGCAGTTTCGCCCCAGGCGCCTCAGCACTTCCACCGGAAATGAGGGGCTGTGGATAAGTGCATAATTGCAGGTCGGAAAAACTCAATAGAATCAATGATATTCCCGATGGCACGCAAGCTTCGGACCAGCTTCATGCGGTCGTCATCGCGGCTTCCATATAATCGCCATGGTCGGTTCCGCCATTTAGGCGCGGGTGGGCGCCGATCCTCCTCGCACCTCAGGAGATGCGGGAAAGACCGGCAAGATTTGTCCTGGTTTGAACCGGAGGATTCTTCGATGAGCTTGAGATCGAACGACACTGCAATCGACGAGATCGTCGCGAGCTGCAACGGTGACCTGCGCGGTGCCGTGCGGGCGCTGCTCCTGATCAACGAGCATCTCGAGACGGAGCTCGCCAAGGCTTACGCCGCAGCAGCTGATCGCAGCCTCGCAGAGCGCGGCGGCAGCGTCCTGCACTAGGCGGGCCAGACTCTAGTCCGTCTTGTCCTCGTCCTTTTGGTCGTCGGGGTTGACCGCGGGACAGGCGCGGATGGTCGAGCGGGCAAGCTTGGCGTCGGCCATGGACTTGTAGGGACCATCGCCGAACCAGATGTCGCCGACGATGACCGGATTGCTGGTCACGATGTTGCATCTGCCGGTGGCGCGGTTGCCGACCACCCAGAACAGTCCGTCGGCGAGACTCACCGTTCCCGACGCGAGCAGCAAGCTACCCGCAAAAATCAAACGCTTCATGGCTTTGCTCCTGCCATGCAGGTAGGCCTGCGGCCGCGTGGACGATACCCCAGCTCATGCGACGCGTGTGATCGTGGTTAATCCGCGTGCGCCGCAATCGCTCGGGAAATGATCAAACTATCCCTTTGCGCTGGCGCGGCCCTTCGGGTCCGGATCGTGCTCTAGATGTCGCGGCCTTCGACCTTCTCGGTCAGCGACTTGACCTGATCGGGGATCTTCTCGAGGTGCGGATTGACGGCGAGCGCCTTGCGATAGGCCTCGAGCGCGCGCTTCTCGTCCCCGACCTCCTGCATGATCATGCCGAGCCCCGCGAGCGCGCCGAAATGGCGGGGTTCGCGGATCAGCACCTGCTGGATGTCGGCGAGCGAGCGGCCGTAATCGTTCTGCATGTAGTAGAGCGTGGCGCGCCGGTTCCAGGCCTCGATGTAGTCGGGCCGCAGCTTGATGACCGAATCCAGCAGCTTGATCGCGACGTCGATCTTCTGCGCGTCGACGGCGGTCTTGGCCCGCGACATCAGCAGCGAGGCGGTGTCGCTCGGGGTCTGGAGCCAGATCGCCCAGATCCGCGCCTCGACATGCTTGGCGCTGGCATCGTCGGGCGCCGCCTTCAGCGCACCGAACAGGAAATCGAGATTTTTGCTGCGATCGACCTTGGGCAGCTTGGCCGGCGCTTCGGGAAGCTTCTTCTGCTTGCCGGGAGGGGGCGGCGGCTCAACCTGCTGCGCCGCGGCCGGAGCGAGGCCGGCGGTTCCCAGAGCAAGGGCCAGACACAGGGTGCGCGCGAAAGGGAATCTCACTGCCATGACTGAAGTCTAGACGCGCAAAGCCGCCCTTGCAAAGCAAAGGCGGCGTCAAACTCGTGTGAGACCGTGGTCTTGCGGGACGCGCGGGGCGTCCGGCAGGGCGTGATCAGCCCTGGCGAGCCTTGAAGCGGCGCTGCACCTTGTTGATCACATAAACCCGGCCCTTGCGGCGGACCAGGCGGTTGGCGCGATGGCGACCGCGCAGCGACTTCAACGAGTTACGGACCTTCATGGCAGAATCCTGAACGTTCGAAAGGCCGTGTTCGGC
>NZ_JBFUES010000251.1:0-8261 GCF_056403875.1 Bradyrhizobium sp. P2_E8 | reverse complement strand
CTGGATCTCCGCAGCTGGCGGCGTCGCAGTCGCGCTCGCGGTGTTCGCACTGGTGCCGAACCAGCCGGCCGAGCACAAGGACCATTCCTCGCCGCTGTCGCAGATGATCGAGGTGCTCAGGCTCGGCCTGTCGCGGCCGCTGCGTGGCCTGATCGCGCTGGCGCTGGTGTCGCTCGCGACCTCGCTGGTGCTGCGCGGCCTGTGGGGCGGACCGTGGCTCATGGACGTCAAGGGACTGTCGCGGATCGAGGCCGGCAACCAGCTCGGTGCGTTCACGCTGGCGATGATCGTGGGGCCGCTGCTCATCGGCATGATCGATCGCAGGTTCGGCCGCCGCCGCGAACTGGTCGCCGGCTCGCATCTCGCCGGCGCGTTGCTGCTGGCGCTGATGGCACTCGGCGCGCCGCATTTTGCGGTCTCCGCGCTGTTCGGCGTCGCCGTGATGCCGCCGCAATACGATTTGGTGCTGTTCGTGCTGATTGGCCTCGCGACCTCCGCGCAGCCGCTGCTGTTCGGCATGTCCAGGCAGCTGGTCGACGCGCAGGTTGCGGGCAAGGCGCTCGCCGCGATCAACCTCGCCTTCTTCCTCGGCGCGGCGTTGATGCAGTCGCTCACCGGCGCGGTGGCGGCGCTCGCGGGGCTGCCGGCAGTGCTGCTGTTCATGGCCGCAGCGCTCCTTTTCGGCACGCTGATCTTCCTGGCGTATACGCGGACTGCGTGAAGCAGCGAAATTCCCGATTCTTCCTGTCGCGCCAGCCTCTGTGAAAAGTCGCAACCTGCAGTGGCCGTTATTTCCACTGTGGCGAGGTGGTTACAGCCGCCGCGTGCCTCGCCGCGTACTGTGACCAGATCGCGAAGTCGGCCAACTCATCAGATGAAGTCGCTGGCCTGTGCGATGCCGACGCGCACGATACGCTTCAGGCGCCATTGCCGTTAGTTGAAGGAAGATCCTCCCATGACCACCAAGACCCTTGTCAGCGCCATCGCGCTGGCCGTTTCGACGTTCACCTCGGCCATGGCGGCGGACGTGTCGATGCCGTACAAGGCGGCGCCTGCGGCCCCGGCCTTCTCCTGGACCGGTTGCTATGTCGGCGGCAATGGCGGCGGCGGTCGCGGGGTCAACGAGCAGCAGCCCCTTGTCGGGATAACATTCAATGTCGACCACAACAGCGGCTGGCTCGCTGGTGTGCAGGGGGGCTGCGATTATCAGGTCGGCTCCCTCGTGGTCGGCCTCGAAGGCCAGTTCGATTGGGCCGACATGAAGGACACCACCCCGACACTGATTCCGGGCGGCGGCGTCGGCCTCCTGCTGACGACCCAGCTCGATCGCGTCGCCACCGCGACGGGCCGCATCGGCTACGCCTTCGATCGCGTGCTGTTCTACGCCAAGGGCGGCGCCGCCTTCGCCCACTTCAACCATCAGATGACGCAGACCGATTTCGCCGCCTTCACGGTTGATTTCAAGGGTTCGCGCGATGTGGCGGGATTCGTCGTCGGTGCCGGTATCGAGTATGCGCTGCTGCCAAACCTGTCGTTGAAGGCCGAATACAATTATTTCGACTTTGGAACGAACGGCTACACCCTGAACTGCTCCGGCAATCCCGCATGTGCCGGCACTCCCTTCTTCCCGGTCAGCGTCCGGCAGAACATGCAAACCGTCATGCTCGGCGTGAACTGGCGATTCAATACGGCCCTCGCCCCGCTCGTCGCGCGATACTGATTGGCGTGCCGAAGGAGGCCGCGGCGCGTCGTGTCGGCGCGCCGCGGCCGTGGCTTTGACGCGGTCGTCCCTGCCCCCGCCCCAGCTTCATCTGACTGTCCGAGAGGCCTTGCGAAACACGGCGCAGCGAAGGATGCTGACACGTACCGTGCATCAAGGGACCATCTCATGCCTGTCGATACCAAAGCCGCCACCGATCGCCTCATGCGCTTCCTCTCTGTCGAGGGCGTCACCGGACAGGAGGCGGCGATCGGGCGTGAGCTCACGGCCGCGCTGAAGGAGAGCGGCGTGCCGGCCAAGGCGATCCGGCTCGACGACGCCAACACCCGCATTCCGGTGCCGACCGAGACCGGCAACCTCATCGTCGACCTGCCGGGCCGCGGCGCGCTGCACAACCAGCCGCGCATCATGTTCATGACCCACATGGACACCGTGCCGCTGTGCGCCGGCGCCAAGCCGAAGAAATCCGGCCGCAAGATCGTCAACGAAGCGAAGACCGCGCTCGGCGGCGACAACCGCTGCGGCTGCGGCGTGCTGGTGACGCTGGCCGCCGAGCTCGCCAAGCAAAAGCTCGATCATCCCCCGATCACGCTTTTGTTCTGCGTGCGCGAGGAGAGCGGGCTCTACGGCGCGCGCCACGTCAAGCTCGACGAGCTCGGCTCGCCGGTGATGGCCTTCAACTATGACGGCGGCTCGGCCTCCAACGTGATCATCGGCGCGGTCGGGGCCGACCGCTGGACCGTCGAGATCTTCGGCCGCGCCTCGCACGCCGGCGTCGCGCCCGAGCGCGGCATCTCCTCGACCATGATCATGGCGCTGGCACTCGCGGACGCGAAGGCCGGCGGCTGGTTCGGCAAGGTGGTGAAGGGCAAGCAGCAAGGCACCAGCAATATCGGCCCGGTCACCGGCGGCGAGGGCCGCCCGGCGGGCGATGCCACCAACGTCGTCACCGACTACGTGCATGTGCGCGGCGAAAGCCGCAGCCATGACGGAAAGTTCTTCAAGGAGATCACCAAAGCCTACAAGGCCGCGTTCGAGAAGGCCGCCAAGAAGGTGACGAACGCGCAGGGCAAGTCCGGCAAGGTCAAGTTCAAGGCCGAGACCGACTATTATCCGTTCCGCATGAAGGACAACCTGCCGGTCGTCAAACGCGCAATCGAGGCGGTGTCCGCGGTCGGCGGCACCCCGAATGTCCGCGCCGCCAATGGCGGCCTCGATGCGAACTGGATGGTCCGCCACGGCGTTCCGACCGTGACCTTCGGCGCTGGGCAGAACGAGGCGCACACGGTCGACGAATGGATCAATCTCGACGAATACGACCGCGCCTGCGCGCTGGCGCTCCAGCTTGCAACGATGCGGTGAGTCGCGTCGCATGAGCTCTGAGAGATCGTTTGTCGCCAATGACGGCACCGTCATTGGGTACCGACAGCGCGGTTCAGGTCCCGGACTTGTGCTGCTCCATGGCGGGCTGCAGAGCGCAGCAAGCTTTGCCGACCTCGGAGCAGCGCTGGCTGACCGCTTTACTGTCATCATCCCGGACCGTCGAGGTCGGGGTCTGAGCGGCCCCTTCCGGCCCGATCACTGCATGGCGACCGAGATCCACGATCTCGGTCGGCTTCTCGCCGAGACAGGAGCCCGCAATGTGTTTGCACTCAGCTCCGGAGCGCTGGTTGCCTTGCACACCGCGCTTGTCAATCCGGCGATCTCACGCCTTGCCCTTTACGAGCCTCCGCTCGAGTTCGGCTCGGTCCAACCACGGTACTGGGCCTCGAACTACGAGGCGGCCCTGACAAAGAAAGACCTGGCCGCGGCCTTTGTTGCCGTGGTCAAAGGCACCGGCGACAACGGGATCATGACAAAGCTCCCCGCGCCTGTGCTGAGATCGTTCTTCGCCATGGTGATGCGCCTGCGTCGAGATGCAAGCGCGGGCGATCGCCCACCTCTGGCTACGCTCATCCCGCTGGTCCATTACGATATCGAGCTCATCAAGGAGATGGCCGGCGACCCCGATCGCTACAGGAGCCTGGGCACGAAAACGCTGCTTCTCGGTGGCGATCGCAGCCAGGGCTATCTCAAGGCCGGGGTCGATGCTCTCACTGCGATCCTGCCGAACGCGACACGAATTGAACTCAAGGGCACCGGCCACATCGCGGCAGACAACGAAGGCGATCCGACCCGTGTCGCCGCAGAGCTGCGTCGTTTCTTCGCTTGATGTCGCTCGCAGCGACTGGAACGGGCTGGCGAAGCTGGCGTGATACCCATTGCTCGTCATTCCGGGGCGCGACGAAGTCGCGAGCCCGGAATGACAGGCAGAGGGGGCCCGCATTGCTGCACGCGAGGCATTCCAAGGGGCTTGATGCGCCGCGCGGATAATCGGCTAGAGTGGCCGCTAGCTGACACCATTCGAGAGAGCCGCGCCTTGACACCCGAACTGCACCAGAAACTGACCGCGTGGCGCCGCCATTTGCATGCGCATCCCGAGCTGTCCCTCCAGGAGAAGGCGACCGCGGCCTTCGTGCAGGACAGGCTCACCGAGCTCGGCATTCCCTTCGAGGCTGGCGTCGGTGGCCACGGCGTCGTCGCGACCTTGACGCGCGGGCACGCGCAGGGCCGCGTCGGCCTGCGCGCCGACATGGACGCGCTGCCGATCACCGAGGATACCGGCCTGCCCTATGCCTCGAATACATCAGGCGTGATGCATGCCTGCGGCCATGACGGGCACACCGCCTCGCTGCTCGGCGCCGCGGCGCTGCTCGCCGCCGACACGAGCTGGAGCGGCACGGTCGATTTCATCTTCCAGCCGGCCGAGGAAGGCTATGGCGGCTCGCGCGCGATGGTCGGGGCCGGGCTGTTCGAGCGCTTTCCGATGGACCGGGTGTTCGGCTTCCACAACTGGCCGGGCCTTGCCGCCGGCACCATCGCGGTCCATGACGGCGTCGTCATGGCCTCCGGCGGGCGCGTCACCATCACCATCGAGGGCCATGCCGGGCACGCCGGCATGCCGCATCTGACGCGCGATCCGGTCATGGCGGCCGGCCATCTCATCGTCGCGCTGCAGTCGATCGTGTCGCGCAGCGTCGATCCGCTCGACACCGCCGTGCTCTCGCTCTGCACGATCGAGGGCGGCACCGCACCGAACCAGATCGCGGGACGCGTGACCATCCGCGGCACGCTGCGGTTTCATCGCGAGGCGGTCAAGGACGTCCTCCTCGCGCGGATCAGCGAGATCTGCGCCGGAATCGCCACGAGCCTTGGCGTCAAGGTCACGCCCGAGATCGTGATGGGCGTCGGCGTCGTGGTCAACACGCCTGATGAGGCGAGCCTTGCGCGCGCTGCCGCGGAGAAGGTGCGGGCCGAAGTCAGGCGCGACCTCGCGCCCAGCATGGCCGGCGAGGATTTCGCCTTCTACCTCCAGAAGCGGCCGGGCGCCTTCGTCTGGATCGGCAACGGCGAACTGCGCGACGGTGCCGAGCTGCACGGCCCGCGCTATGATTTCAACGACGCGATCCTTCCCGTGGCATCCGGCTGGATGGCCGAGGTCGCCAAGACGGCGCTGGCGTCGAACTAGGAACGCCCCGTGGCTCCCCCGGACCGGTTGCGCTAGGATAGAGGCTCGTTCGAGCCCGCGAGATCCGGATGAATCGGCGCGAATTCGTTTCGGGATTGACGGCTGCAGCCGCGTTTGCCGGCGCGGCGCCGACGGCTGCGGCAGCGGAAGGCAGGCGGGTCGCGCTGGTCATCGGCAACGGCGCCTACGGCAACGTTCCCGCGCTGCTCAATCCGCCGAACGACGCGAGCGACATCGCTGCGGCGCTGAAGCGGCTAGGCTTCACCGTCTCCCTGGCCACCAACGCCAGCTTCGATGAGATGCGCCGCGGCCTGATCGCATTGGGACGCGACGCCGCCGGCGCCGACATGGCAGCCCTGTATTTCGCCGGCCATGGCATGGAGATCAACGGCGAGAACTGGCTGATCCCGATCGACGCAGCGCTGAAGCGAGACACGGACGCGGCGAATGAAGCCATCAGCCTGCAAAGCGTGATGTTGCAGGTGTCCAATACCACGAGCCTCGGCCTCGTCATCCTCGACGCCTGCCGCGACAATCCTTTTGCCGTCAGGATGAACCGCTCGCTCGCCACACGGGCGGCCACGATGGGCGGGCTCGGCCGCATCGAGCCCACCGGTAACGTTCTCGTCGCCTATGCCGCGCGCGACGGCACCACGGCGCTTGACGGGGACGCGCGCAACAGCCCGTTTGCAGCGGCGCTCCTGCGCAACATCGAGGCGCCTGGTGTCGAGGTTACCTTCATGTTCCGCAATGTCCGGGACGACGTGATGGAGGCGACCCGCAACCAGCAGCAGCCGTTCGTCTATGGTTCGCTGTCACGCAAGGCGATCTACCTTGCTGGCCCGCCGCCCGCCGGTGCCGACGGTGCGGCGCTTCCGGCCGTCGTCTCCCCTGCTGCGCCGCGCGGGCCGTCGTCGACGATCGATCCCGCGCTGGTCGGCACCTGGGAAATCATGGTGCCGAATGGCCGCGGCCAGTCGCGCTGGATCTGGGAGATCATGGGCGACGGTACCTACAGATTCCACGCCGAGCCGCAGCGCTCGGCTCGCCCGCACGAAGGCACGATCACTGCCGCGAACGGCCGCTGGACGTTGCGTGCCCTCAGGGGCCTGTCAGGCTATAGCGACGGCGGCGCATACGAGATCCACGATGCGATGGCTGTGATCACCGGCAAGCTCGGCACCGGCGCCTGGAAACGCAGCGCCGAATAGAGGCGCCTCGGCTGGTGCTCCCCATGCCTTCTCGGAAACAGTCGGGATTTCAGTGTCTGCCGCTTACTTCGCCGCGTCCATCCATATCCCCGGCTCCGAATGCTCGCGGATGTGGGTGACGAGGAAGTCGGAAAAGGCCCTGATTTTGGCCGGCAGCCCGGCACGGTTCTGGTAGGCGATGTTCATCGTGAGCAGAGGCAGCTCCCAATCCAGCAGGACCGGGACGAGGCGGCCCGCCGCGATATCGCTCTGGACGATGTAGAGCGGCTGGATGAGGATGCCGAGACCCGCCAGCGCCGCGCCGCGGATGACCTGGCCGTCATTGCTGTCGAGCGTCGGCGTGATGCGGACCGTCTGTGCGCCATTGCCTTTGCGCAGGCGCAGCGAATAGGGATCGTTCGCCAGATTGTAGACGAGCATGTTGTGGCGCGCGAGATCGGCGGGCTGCTCCAGCTCGCCTGCACTTGCGAGATAGGAGGGTGCGGCCGCCAGCACGSGGCGCATCTGGCCGATGCGGCGGACGATGATGTTCGAATCCGGCTCCTGCTCGCGCGTCCGGATCGCCACGTCGATGCCCGCCTCGATGAAATCAGGATAGCGGTTGGCGGTGGTGATCTGCATGTTGAGCTTCGGATAGYGCGCGCGGAACGCCGGCAGCATCGGTGCGAGATAAATCACCGCAAAGGACAGCGAGCTCGTGACCCGCAGCATGCCCTGCGGCGACAGCGCGCGATCGCTGACGATGTCCTCGGCTTCCGCAAGTTCGCTCAGCACCCGGCTCGACCGCTCCAGCAGCTCCTGCCCCGCCTCCGTCAGCCACAAGCGGCGGGTGTTGCGCTCGATCAGTCGAACGGCGAGGCGCTCCTCGAGCGCGCTGAGATAGCGGCTCGCGGCCGCATTCGACATGCGCAAGGCCTCGGCCGCCTTGGACAGGCTGCCGAGCTCGGCCGTCTTGGCGAACACCTCCAATTGCAGCAGGCGATCCATTCTTCCACTTTTAGGAAAAGAGACTTACGATTATTGGCCTTTATTTCCGTATCCCGCAAGCCAAAATGGCCCCAACACAAGCAAGATGACAGGCGAGGAAACTGGGAAATGTCGGGCCCGATCAGGCACATCGTGATGTGGCGGCTGCGCGGGGAGACCGCCGAGGAGCGGTCCGCCGCCCGGGCCAAGGTCAAGACCCTGTTCGAGGGCCTGCGCGGCCGGATCGACGGCCTCACCCACATCGAAGTCGGGGTCGACGTCAGTGCTGTCGATTACGCCTGCGACGTCGTGCTGTTCTCCGAATTCGCCGACCAGGCCGCGCTCGCGGCCTATGCCACCCACCCGGAGCATCTGCGCGTGCGCGAGGCGCTCGGCGACTTGCGGATCGGCCGCTTTCAGGTCGATTATCCCATCAAAGGGACCGGCGCATGATCGGTTCGTTCACCTTTGAAAACCTGCCCTGCCGCGTCGTGTTCGGCAGCGGAACCTTGGCCAGCGCCAAGGCCGAAGTGGAGCGGCTCGGCGGCAAGCGCGCACTGGTGCTGACGACGCCGCAGCAGGAGGCCCAGGGCAAGAGCCTGGGTGCAGCGCTCGGCCCGCTTTATGCCGGCATCTTTCCGGGCGCGACCATGCATACGCCGGTCGACGTCACCGAGCGGGCGCTCGTGTCGATGAAGGCGTGCGATGCCGACTGCGTCGTCTCGCTCGGCGGCGGCTCGACCACCGGCCTCGGCAAGGCGCTGGCACTGCGCACCGGCGTCAATCAGCTCTTCAT
>NZ_JBFUES010000250.1:0-8272 GCF_056403875.1 Bradyrhizobium sp. P2_E8 | reverse complement strand
CTGTTCCAGCAGGGCCAGATCGACATCTCGCCCGGCAATTTCAACGCCATCCAGATCCTGAAAGCGCGCGGCGTGCCGGTCGAGTTCGTGGCCCCGAAGGAAGGCGCCATCGCCTTCAAGACCACGATTCACATCGTCAAGAACTCGCCGAACYGCGAGCTCGCCTTCAAGCTGATCGAGGCGGCGCTGACGCCGGAGGTGCAGACCACGCTGATGAACCCGCCCTACCTGATCGTGCCCACCAACTCCAAGGTGACGATGGGCGGCGAGATCGCGCGCGTGCTCGCCAAGGACACGGCCGAGCTGAAGCAGAAGTTCGTGTTCCAGGACTGGAAGAAGATCAACGAGCAGCGCTCGGCCTGGATCGAGCGTTTCAACCGCGAGATCAAGATCTGAGAGAGCTTAAGGACCTGACGATGGGTGCAGCACCGGCATCACGGGACGTGACCACCTACGGCATGGGATTGGCAGTGCCGCTGGCGCTGTTCTTCCTGGTCTTCTTCGTGGCGCCGCTGCTGCAACTGCTCTGGCTCTCGCTGCACAACGACACGGCCGGGCTCCATTGGGGGCTCGGCCAGTACCTGCACTTCCTCACCGATCCCTTCAGCCTGGGGGTGCTCGGCTCGACGCTGCTGCTGGGCGCCGAGGTCACGGCCGTGTGCCTCGTGCTCGGTTTTCCCATTGCCTGGCTCTACCAGCGGGTCGGGCCAAAGCTCCAGACCATCATCATCCTGATCGTGCTGCTGCCGCTCCTGACCAGCGTCGTGGTACGCACCTTCGCCTGGATCGTCATCCTCGGCCGCCAGGGCATCATCAACGCGACGCTGCAATCGCTCGGCATCATCGATACCCCTCTAAAACTGCTTTACACCCAGTTCGGCGTGGTGCTCGCGCTGGCGCAGGTGCAGATGCCCTTGATGACGCTGCCGCTGATCACCGCGCTCGGCCGCATCGATCCCAATCTCGACGATGCCTCCTGCTCGCTCGGCGCCGGAAGCTGGCGCACCTTCTTCAGGATCGTGCTGCCGCTGTCCTTGCCGGGCGTGATCGCCGGCTGCACGCTGACCTATGCCGCGGCGATCACGGCCTTCATCACCCAGTCGCTGATCGGCGGCGGGCAGATGCTGTTCATGCCGATGTATCTCTATCAGCAGGCCTCGACGCTGCAGAACTGGCCCTTTGCGTCCGCGATCTCGATCATCTTCCTGCTCGCCGTGCTCGCGGTCGTCTCCGTCTTCACCACGCTCGGCCGCATGTCGCGCGGCTATGGAGGCGCGTGATGAGCAGTCGCAAGCGCACCCTGGAGGCGATCAGCTTCGAGCTGGTCATGACCGTGATCGCGGTGATCGCGCTGATCATCATCATCGCGCCGTCGCTGGTGGTGCTGATCGTCTCCTTCACCAGCGGCTTCTCGCTGCGCTTCCCGCCGCCGGGCTATTCGCTGCGCTGGTACGCCGAACTGTGGAATGCCTGGCAGCTGCACTTCGCGGCCAAGAACAGCCTCATCGTCGCGCTGTGGGCGACGGGCCTGTCCGTCGTCCTCGGCGTCGCCGCCGCGCTTGCGATCTCGCGCTCGCGGACGCTGTCGGCACGGCTGCTCGATTCCCTCTTCATGTCGCCGCTGGTCCTGCCGGCGCTGGCCTTCGGGCTTGCCGCCCTGATGCTGTTCTCGCTGGTCGGCCTGCCGGTGTCGCCGCTGACGCTGGTGATCGGCCACACCGTGGTCTGCGTTCCCTATGTGGTGCGCAATACGATCGCAGCGCTCGCCCAGCTCGAGCCGACCCTGCTGGAGAGCTCGGCGGTGCTGGGCGCCAGCCGTCTCTATACGTTCCGTCGGATCGTGCTGCCGCTGATCCGGCCGGGCATCATCGCGGGCGCCTTCATCGCCTTCATGTCGTCCTTCGACAACGTGCCGGTCTCGCTGTTCCTGCGCGATGCCGCCACCGACATGCTGCCGATCCGGATGTGGCAGGATCTCGAAGGCAAGCTGGATGTCACCATCGCCGCACTGTCGGGCGTGCTGATCATCGCGACCGTCGCGCTGGTCGCCGTCATGGAGCGCGTCACGGGCCTGTCGCGGCGGCTGACGAACTGATCAGGCGCCGCGGAACAGCGAATAACCCCAGCGCGTGAATTTCAGCGGCAGGTGAAAATGCTCGTCGACCTCCTTGATGCGGAAGCGGAACGGCGTCACCGTGAGAAAACCGCCGCTGTCGCTAAAGAACTCGCCGAGATGAAACAGGACCTCGTACTCGCCGGCCGTCACACCGGCGCCCTGCGCAATGGGGTGATCGAGCACGCCGTTGGCGCCGAGCCGCCCGTCGGCGATGCGCGAGGAGTCGGGATCGATCCGCCAGATTTCGACGCGCAGCCCCTGCGCGGGCTGTCCGCTTGCCACATCGACCGCGTGAATGGAAATACCGCCTGCCACCATGTTCCTCCGCTGAGCGCGCCACCATGATAGACGGAAACGCTGCCGCTCGGCCAGCACTGCTGCCAGCCCTGGGCGCGATGACCTCGCTCCAGGCGCTGGTCGCGCTCGCCTTGTTCGCGCCGGGCGTGGTCGCGCCGCGCGCCCATATCGAGGTCTGGCAGCTCTCGATGTTCTCATGCGCGGTGTTCGCCGTCGGTATCCCCGCCTCGTTCTGGGGCGGCGGCTTCATCGCGCGGGTCGGCTCGCTGCGGATCGCGAGCCTGTGCGCGGCGGCCATCGTCGTCGGCATGGCGCTGGCTTCACTCGGATCGAGCGCCGCCCTGCTGGCCGCAGGCCTCTGCCTCGGCCTCGCCATGGGGCCCGAGACGCCCGCAAGCGCGGCGCTACTGGCGCGGCTCGTAACCGCCGAGCGCCGCGCCTTCGTCTTCTCGGTGCGGCAGACCGGCAACCAGATCGGCGCGGTCTGCGGCTCGCTGGCCCTGCCCGCAATCGCCATCGTGTTCGGGCCCGCCTGGTGCTATGCGGCCGTTGCCGCCCTGGCGCTGCTCGCGATTGCGCTGTTCGAGTGGCTGCGGCCGGCCTATGCCGGCAAGATCGTCCCGCCGCCAAAGCTCGATCTGCGCGCGCGGCTGGCGCTGGTGACCGCGGACCGGCGCATCGCAATGCTGGCGCTGGCCTCGATGCCGTTCAGCGCGATGCAGGTGTCGCTCAACACGGTCTTCGTCACGCTCGGCACGCGCGAGCTTGGCCTCAGCCATATCGAGGCCGGTATGGCGCTCGCCTGCGCGCAGGCCGGCGGTCTGATCGGCCGGCTCGGCTGGGGCTACGTCGCCATGCGCCTCGACGCCTCCCGCGCCGTGCTCATCGTCATCGGCCTCGGCATGGCCCTCTGCGCTGCGCTGCTTGGCCTCGACGGCGGATCGCTCAGCCGCACCTGGCAGTTCGCAGTGGCGGCGCTGTTCGGCCTGACGGCATCGGGCTGGAACGGCGTCTTCATCGCCGAGATCGCCCGCCTCGCCCCGCAGGACCGGATCGGCGAGACCACCGGCGCGGTGCTGACCGCGTCCTATGCCGGCCTGCTGGCGGCGCCGGCCGTGGTGTCGATCTTGGACGGTGTGGCCGGCCTTGGCGCGGCGTTCTTCGCCTTGGCCTGCCTCGCTCTCTGCGGCACAGTGGCGCTGATCTGGGGAGGCCATGACAAAGCCAGCACATAGCGCCCGCGAGATCGCGGCCGATGTCGCGGCCGGACGGACGAACGCCGTCGAGACCGCAAAGGCCGCGCTCGCGCGGATCGAGGCCGCCAAGGCGTTGAACGCGGTGGTCACGATCGATCCCGCGCGCACGCTGGCCGATGCCGCCGCGGTCGACGAGCGCCTGCGTGCCGGCGAGACAATGCGGCTTGCCGGCGTGCCCATCGTCGTCAAGGACAACATCTGGACCCGTGGCTGGCGCGTGACGCAGGGCTCGCGCTTGTTCGCCGATTTCATCGCGCCGCAGGATGCGATTGCGGTCGAGCGGCTGCGCGAGGCCGGCGCGGTCGTCGCCGGCATCGGCGCGACATCCGAGTTCGCCAGCAAGGGCGTCACCACATCGCCGCTGTTCGGCCCGACGCGGCATCCCCTCGATCCCGCGTTGACGCCGGGCGGCTCTTCGGGCGGACCTGCCACGGCGGTCGCAGCCGGTCTCGTGCCGCTTGCGATCGGCACCGATGCGGGCGGCTCCAGCCGCAGGCCGCCGGCCCATGTCGGCGTCGCCGGCTTCAAGCCGTCCTATGGTGCGATCCCCTATGGGCCCGGCTTCGCCGAACCGTTCTTCGGCCTCTCCGTGATCGCACCGATCGCCGCCGATGTTGCCGATATCGCGCTGGCGTTCGAGACGATGGCCGGCGTCGATCCGCGCGATCCGGATTCGGCCGTCATCGCGCGAGAACCCGATGACATCGCGCGCCTCCGCATCGCGTTCTCGCCACGCCTTGGGCTCGACGTTGCGGTCGATGATGTCGTCGCGGGCGGGCTGGTGTCCGCCATCGCGCGTCTCTCCGCCGCAGGCCTCAGCATCACGCAGCGCGATCCCGTCTGGCCCGCCGGCGCGACGGAAGACGCCCTCATGCCGCTTCAGCATGCCGGCCTCGCGGCGCTCCATGGCGACGCCTTCCGCAAGGACCCGACTGTCTTCGATCCTGACATCGCCAGGCAGATCGAGCGAGGGCTCGCCTGGTCAGGCGCGGACGTTGCGGGTGCGCTGATCGCAAGCGCCACGATCGCCAATGCCTTCGCGGCCTTCTTCACCGAAGTCGACCTGCTGCTCACGCCGACTGTTCCTTGCGTCGCATGGCCGTTCACCGAGCTGGGGCCCGATATGATCGGCGGCCGCCCCGCGAGCCCGCGCGGGCATGCCGTGTTCACGCCGTTCGTCAATCACGCCCGCTTGCCGGCGATTTCGATTCCGTGCGGGACCGATTCCCGCGGGCTTCCGTTCGGCCTCCAGATCATCGCCCGGCGCGGCCAGGACCGCACGCTGCTGCGCGCCGCCCGGCAGATCGAGGCGCTGTTGCAGGAGTAGCGACGATTTCGGAATAATAGCAATATACCCCTGTTTTGCCCGACGGGTCAAATCGCGTCGACACGCGCGTAAGCCGTTGATTCCATTATCACCGGCTACTGTGCATGGGGTTGTTTTCGCACTTTTTGTTTATCGGGCGCCGCGCGCGCCCGTCTAGCTGGCGAATGACAGACGCAGCCGCCGCCACCCGATGACGATTCCGGTGATCGAGAACACCAGCCCGAGCGCGCAGAGGCCGACGATCAGGACATCGCGCAAACGCGGATGCGCCAACAGGACCGGAAAGTCGAGCGTGTGCAGCGCGCCGTAGAACCAGCGATAGGCCCGCCGCGATGCATCCAGCCTTTGCAGCACGCTGCCGTCGGCGCTGTCGATGTCAAACCAGAGGTCGCCACAGCGGGCACGGTAGACGGGAGCCCCCGGGACAATGGATTGCGCGGGATAATCGTCATTGACCGCAAGAACGGACGGCCCGCCGCAGCCGGGCGCAAGACGCGTCATCCAACTCTCGACCTCTTGCGCGCTGAACACGCCTGCCTCTCGGGCGTTCAGCCGAACCAAAACCTGCTGGTCGAGGCCAATCCGTTCACGTCGATAGACCATGCCGTTAAAGCCAAGCCATTCGACTTCGCGGGCTGAAGACGATACCGGTTTCCCATCGAGCGAGGCGGCCGTCTTCCAGTCCGGCAAGGCGTTCGTCACGCCAGCCTCCGCGGGGGTCAACTGCCCGCGCGAGAACAGCCGGCCGTGATCCATCGAAAGCCAGCCGCTGAAGATCCAGGTCAGCACGAAGGCCGTTGCCGCCAGGCCGACGATGTGATGCAGAGCATGCCAGCCGCGATAGGGCGAGGAGATCTGACGTCCCTGCATCCTCACCCGCGCGATCCCGAGCACCGCCCCCAACATCGCCGCGATCAGGGCCAGCAGCGATAGYGTCCAGACCACGCCGTCCCACAGCGCCCAGTTGCTTCTCAGAACCGTCGGGTAGATCCAGTGCAGCACGCTGCCGACGAGATTCCAGCCGCGCTCGCTCCGCGTCGTATCCAGGACGATTTCGCCAGTACGGGACGAGACGTAGATCTGCGTTCCGGCGGCATCGCCAAGCGCCGCGCGAAACAGCGGCCGGTGGCGATCAAAGCCGTTCGGTACGCTCCATTGATCGTGGTCTGCGTGCGCAACGATCGCCGCATGCGCGGCATCCAGCCCGCGTTGGCGCGCATGCGCCTGTGCGATGGCGAGCGCGACCTCGGGCGACGACACCGACGCATCCCGCCCGTCGGAAGCGCGGACCGCGTGCGAACGCGAGGGCCCCGACACGACGTAGACGGGTCCGTCGCTCCGTTGGATCAGGCGCACGCGCGTTGGATCGGCGATCCCGCTCGCAGCCACGGCATCGGCAACCGCCATGGTGGCCTGCACGCGCTCAACCGGCGCAAGGCCGGCAAAACGTTCCGCTTCCGTCAATGACGGAAACGGAACGAAATGCATCACGATGCCGGTCGCGAACCACATCGCGAACAGCAGACAGAACGCGATCCCGAGCCAGCGATGCAGCAGGACGACCGCGCCCATCATGCGCTCAGCGCCCTACCATTTGAACGCCGCCGAGATCTCGTAGGTGCGCGGCGCGCCCAGGAGGATCTGGTCGGGATAGAACGGATCGCCCCAGATCGCGTAGCGCTTGTCGGTGAAGTTGCGCACCCGGAAGGTCAGGCGGGCCTGATCGACGGCATTGAAGACCGTCTTGGGGATGTCGACGAAGGCGTAGACGTCGCCGACCGTGTAGGCGTTCATCGTCACCGTGTTGGCGTCGGTGTTGTAGCGATCGCCGACGTGGCGGCCGACGATGCCGAGCTCCACCGGCCACGACGTGAAGAAGCGCCAGGAAGCGCCTGCATTGGCGACGATGCGCGGCACGTTCGGCGGCGTGTTGCCCGAGAACGAGCCGCCGACGAAATTGTAGTCGGCATAGCGCGCATCGACATAGGCGATGTTGCCCCACAGCCGGAGAGGTTCGATCGGACGCACCGAGGCGGCGAGCTCGACACCCTTCGACTCCTGCCGTCCCGCAATATTGAGCGCCTGCCCGCCGGCCGCCGCATAGACGTTCTTGCGCAGGATGTCGTAGGCCGAGAACGACCACTCCGCCCGGTTGTCCCAGAACAGATGCTTGACGCCGGTCTCATAGGTGCGCGCGGTCGTCAGGTCGAGTGGCTGGATCGGCGCGAGCAGGAAGATGTTGTTGGCGGAGATATCAGCGCCGGTCGCGTACTGGCTGAAGAAGGTCAGGCCGGGCACGGCCTCCCAGGTGTAGCCGATGCGTCCCGTCACCGGCGCCCAGTCCTTCGTGAACGGGAAGCCAGCCTTCTCCAGTCCGTTCTTGTCGGTCGAGTTGCGGTCGAGCCCGATATGCTCGACGCGCAGGCCGCCGATCAGCGCGAAGGTCCGCGTCAGCTTCAGCCGGTCCTCGAACGACAGCGCCTCATTGTCGATGCGCGCGGTCTGCTGCTGCGTCGTGAGCAGGCCGTAAAAGCCGCGGTCGGGATTGACCAGCGAAACGGAGTCGCCGGGGAAATTGGCGGCGCCCGGCCTGACAAAATCGAGATAGCTCGAGGACAGCGTCGTGACCAGGCGATTGTCAAAACCTGCGATATTCGCATCCCAGGTCAGGTCGGTGATGTTCCCGACGAGGCGCTGGCTGTGCGCGACATAGAAGCGCTCTCGATCCACCATGTTGGTGGTCGAATTGAACGCTTCGACCTCGTTGTTGAACCACGTCCGTTCCGCACCATAGCCATAGACCTGGCTCTTCAGCGTCAGGTCGGGCGCGAGTTTCAACTCGAACCCGCCGCGCAGCCAGACTTCCTGTGCGACATTGCGGTTGTCGAGAACGTTGTAGTTGGTGTTGAAGGTGCGGTCGTCGATCGTGACCGCTCCAAGATTGGTTTTGTTGAAGTTCGAGACGTAGTTGCCCGAGACAATCCCCGTCGTTGCATGTGAACCGCTGAAGGCAATCGGCACCAGCGGCGCGCCCCAATAGGCCTTTCCGCGATCCTCACGGTACTCGATCGCGCCCCAGACCTTGAGGCTGTCGGAGACCCGGTAGTTGAGCTGGCCGGACACGTCGAGCGTCTTGGTGTTGGTGTCGTCGACAAAACCGTTGAGCGAGGAGCGACTGATGTCGAAGCGGTAGTCGAGCCCCTGGACGTTGGTGCTGCCGCCCGAGCCGTAATGCGCGCGGAACGAGTTCAGGGAGTCGTACGAGAAGTCCGCCTC
>NZ_JBFUES010000249.1:0-8288 GCF_056403875.1 Bradyrhizobium sp. P2_E8 | reverse complement strand
ACCTTCATCCGCAGGATCGCCCCCTGCCAGGACGCGAGCAGGAAGTCGGCAAGCTCCCCGGGCTCGAAATCGGATGCGATCTCGCCGCGCGCCTGAGCGTCGGCGATGCAGGCCGCGAACGGCACGCGCCATTCGGCAAAAATCTCGGTCAGGCGTGTGCGCAGCATTTCGCTGCTGCCGGTCGCCTCCAGGCTGAGATCGCCGATCAGACAGCCACGACCATAACCGTCGGCCTCGAGCCGCCCGGTGATGATGTCGAGATAGCGCTTGAGGCGCGCGCGCGGCGTCAGCGAGGTGTCCTCAAGCGCTTCTGCGACCAGCGCCCTGGTGACGTCGAAGTAGCGGTCGAGCACCTCCGAAGCGAACGCTTCCTTGGAGCGGAAATGGTTGGTGAAGGACCCCTGCGGCGCGCCCGCCGCAGCGGTGACGTCGCGCACGCTGGTGCCATGATAGCCGGTCCGGAACATGACCTTGAGGCCGGCGTCGAGGATGGCGTCTTTGAGCGAGGGCTTTGGCATGGAGCGTATAATACGTACGTACGTATTATTGTCAAGCGCGCTTTCTCCATTGGGTAATTTGGCTACCCATCAATCCGTTATCGCGATGTCAGGCAGGCGCCCCCTTAAGGCGGGCCCCGAGACTCAAGCCGCCGGCTGGCTCCGCGAGACCACCCGGTCGCGCAGCCAGGCGCCGATGGTGCAGCCGACCAGGTAGCAGGCGAACATGATGAGGCCGAGGTCGAGCCAGTAGCCGAAGCGGCCGGGGACCACATGCGCGAACGAGGCCGCGACCAGCGCGACGGCGAGCGCGGCGAGCCAGCGCGCGGTGACTTTCGAGGTGCCGTTGCCGCGCTGGACCACCGAGATCCAGCCCATGCAGAAACCCAGCACCAGCGATCCGATCAGCCAGCCCAGATGGAACGAGAGGAGATAGGGCATCGTCACCTCACCAGAAATTCGATGCGGCGGTTCTGCGCCTTGCCGTCGTCGGTGTCGTTGCCGGCGACGGGCTGCGTGCTGCCGTGGCCGACCGCGGCGAAGCGGCTGGCGGGAAGGCCGGCCTTGACCAGATAGTCGATCACCGCCTGCGCGCGCTTCTCCGAGAGAGCCTGGTTGAACGCGTCCTCACCGTCGGCATCAGTGTGCCCGGCGACCTCGATATTGGTGGTGGGACAGCGCAGCGCCGTCTCGATCAGATGGTCGAGGATTCCCGCAGAGTCCGGATCGATGTCGGCGCGCTTCGTTGCGAAGCGGATCTTGCCCTTGGTCAGGAGCTCAGAGAACAATTGCTGGCAGACGGTGCCGTCGACCGGGCCCGGCGCGGGCTTCACCGTGATTTCCGGCTTGTACTGCCAGTTTTTCGGGAAGTCCTTGCCGAGGCCGGCGCGAATGTCGTTGGCAGCGCCTTCATAGAGCGCATCGCCCGACAGCTTCACCTCGCGATCGGACACCACGAGCGTGCCGGTCGACAGCCGCGACAGCGCTCCGAGCGCTGCGACCACGGCGGGGTTGAAGGCGCCGGGCGCGCCGAGGCTGGCCTTGAGATTGTCGACGACCTTCTCGTTGAAGAATTTTCGCGACGCGCTGGTTGCGATCGCCGCATGGACATTGTTGTCCGGAACATAACCGGTCAGCGTCACGGTCGCGGCAACCGGGTCCTTGTAGGCCTGGAAGATGTAGGGCGGCGCCTTGATGTCGTTGGCGGCGATCGAGAATCCTTCCGGCAAATTCTTCAGCGCAGCCGCGATCGCCTCGCGTCCGCCGAGCTCGCGCGCCATCCCCGACAGATTGACCTTTGTGTCGGAGATCGTGATCTTGCCGTCCTTGAGCTTGCCGATCTGGTCGAGCAGAAGCATCGCGGCGGCCTCGAAACGCGGTGGCGCGCCACGCGCCAGCCCCATCTGATCGGCCACCTCGACGCCGCCGACCTCCTTGCGCGCGACCTCCGTCAGGCGGGCCTTCATCGACGGCAAGGGCGCGGAGCCCGACAGCGTCACCCGCACCACGTCACGCTCGGCGTTCCAGACGAAGGGCTTCGCCTCGGCAACGAGGCGGGTCCGGTCGTCGACCAGACGCACGCCAGGGACGATCTCCACCGCCATCACGGCGTCACGGCGCCCTTCCTCGGAAAAGGCGTCCGCGGCCAGGCTGACGTCGCGGCCGTCCACCGCGATCCGGGTCTTGTCCAGAACGGTATCCTTGAGCGCC
Organism: Bradyrhizobium sp. P2_E8; assembly: GCF_056403875.1. Taxonomy (NCBI): domain Bacteria; kingdom Pseudomonadati; phylum Pseudomonadota; class Alphaproteobacteria; order Hyphomicrobiales; family Nitrobacteraceae; genus Bradyrhizobium; species Bradyrhizobium sp. P2_E8. The sequence goes on along the minus strand of NZ_JBFUES010000249.1, from coordinate 6,081 downwards.
GCCGAGCTGCGGGCGGACAGGTCCGCCTCGACCGGTAAGGTGTTATTCCAGGCCGCAAATCCCCACATGACGGCCAGGGGGATCAGCCCTGGCCACCATTTGCTGGCCCACCTGAAAAGCTTCTGCATTCGACGACCCGAACTCTGGAACCGGAGACAAAACAAACCCTTGGCAGGCTGTCAAACCGGAAATGGCGGCCCTCGCAAGGCCTTTGCGTGGACAATTGGAATAACTTTTTCTTCAAGGGTTCTTCCGTAAGTTGAAAACGGAAGGCCAGAGTCCGCCAGCGGGTCATGAAACAACTTCGTAACAACGTCATCCGCGCCGGGCTGGGAGCACTCTATTTCAGCGGAGCGCACCACCTGTTGCGCCCGCTGCTGTCGGGCGTCGGCGCCATTTTCATGCTGCACCACGTGCGGCCGGCCCGCGACGCCGCGTTCCAGCCGAACCGGCATCTGGAGGTCACCCCGGATTTCCTGCGCGCGACGCTGCGCCATCTGCGCTCGCGCGACATCGACATCGTCAGCATGGACGAGCTGCATGAGCGGCTGGTGCAGGGCCGGTTCACCCGCCGCTTCGCCGCCTTCACCCTCGACGACGGCTATCGCGATAATCTGGACCATGCGCTGCCGGTGCTGCGCGAATTTGACGCGCCTTTGGCGGTCTATGTCGCCAGCGATTTCGCCGAGGGCACGGGGCGGCTGTGGTGGACGGCGCTGGAAGCCGTGATCGCCGGGGCCGAGCAGATCGACGTAACAATCGGCGATTCCGCGCTCCGGCTCGACGCGACGACGCCTGCCGCGAAACAGGCGGCGTTCGACCGCCTGCACGACTGGCTGCGCGCGCTGCCGGGCGAGCATGATCTCTCGCGCGAGATCGCGGCGCTCTGCGCCAGGCATGGCGTCGACATGGAAGCGCTGTGCCGCACCCTCTGCCTGTCCTGGGACGGGGTGAAGCAGCTCGCCGCAGATCCGCTGGTCACGATCGGCGCGCACACCATCAGCCATTGCAATCTCGCCAGGCAGAGCGAGGAGATCGCCGCGCAGGAGATGGCGGTGAGCCGCGCGCGGATCGAGCAGGCACTGGAGCGTCCCGTGCTGCACTTCGCCTATCCCTATGGCGACCGCGAGGCAGCCGGGATGCGCGAATTTGCGCTGGCCGCATCGGCCGGCTTCAAGACCGCGGTGACGACACGACCCGGCATGCTGTTCGCCGAGAACGCCGGCCACATGACCGCGCTGCCGCGCGTCTCGCTCAACGGCAATTACCAGGACGCGCGGATCCTGCCGGTGCTGACCTCGGGCGCCGCGACCGCGATGTGGAACGGCTTCCGCCGGATTGCGGCGGCGTAGTTGTCGTCCCGGCGCAGGCCGGGACTCATACCGCGGAATCTATCGATTGCGGTTGGTATGAGTACCGGACAACGAGTCTTCGCCAAACTTCTCCCTGTGGTTATGGGTCCCGGCCCCCGTGCGCAATTGCGCACTAGGCCGGGACGACAAGTTGAGGCTGATGCAGCCGCGGCCATAACCAACTCTGCCGTCGCCCTGGCGAAGGCCAGGACGACGACGCGATTGACTCCCTCCCCCTCCCCGCCCAAAACGTCGCCAAACCAAAGGGAGGTACCATGTTCAACGATCTGTTCTCGCTCAAAGGCCGCATCGCACTCGTGACCGGCGGCTCGCGCGGCATCGGCAAGATGATCGCGGCGGGCTTCCTGGCGCAAGGCGCTGCGAAGGTCTACATCACCGCGCGCAAGGCCGGGCCGTGCGAGGCGACGGCGAAAGAGCTGTCAGGCCAATATGACGGCGAGTGCATCGCGCTGCCGATCGACATCTCGACCGTCGAAGGCTGCGACAAGCTCGCGGGCGAAATCATCAAGCTGGAGCCGAAGCTCGACATCCTCGTCAACAATGCCGGCGCGGCCTGGGGCGCGGAGTTCGACGAATTCCCAGAAAGCGGCTGGGACAAGGTGATGGACCTCAACGTCAAGTCGCTGTTCTTCCTGACCAAGGCGCTGGCGAAGCCGCTGCGCGCGGCGGCAAGCGCAGAACGTCCGGCCAAGGTCATCAACATCGCCTCGGTCGACGGCATCTTCGTCAATCCGGGCGAGACCTATTCCTACGCCGCCAGCAAGGCCGCCGTGATCCATCTGACGCGGCGCATGGCGACGAAGCTGATCAAGGACAACATCAACGTCACCGCGATCGCGCCCGGCGCGTTCAAGTCCGACATGAACCGGGCCGCGCGCGACCATTCGGACGAGGTCGCCAAGCGCATTCCGGCGCGGCGCATCGGAACCGACGAGGACATGGCAGGGGTCGCGATCTATCTCGCCTCGCGTGCCGGCGATTACGTGGTCGGCAACACCATCGCGGTGGATGGCGGCGTGGTCTACGCCAATGCCGGGCTGGAGATCGCGGGTTAGGCGGCGGCGCCCACACTCCGCTGTCATGCCCCGGCTTGACCGGGGCATCCAGTACGCCGCGGCTTCTCGATTTATCTCTGCTGTCTCTGGAATACTGGATCACCCGCTTTCGCGGGTGATGACAGTCTTCGTATGGCGCGGTCGTCGCGTCTCGCAAGCAGCCGTTACGACTCGATCTTCACGTACTCGAAATCGCCGGGCTTGTTGTCGATGCCGACTTTCGGCGGCGAGATCCAGGAGGCGAACTTGCCGGTTTCGGTGACGGGCTGCATCAAGGAGGTGATGAAGTCGCCGTCGGYCGTCGAAGGCAGCCACTCGTCCTTGCGCTTGGCCCAGGTGGCATCGTCGATCAAAATGCCGTCGGGCGTGGCGTGGACGTCCTTGAACTCGCCGATGTGGCGGTGGAAGGCGACGTTGGGCAAGGTCAGCTTGAAGTCGTAGCCCGCGGTCGAGATCACCTTGTTCCAGCGCAGCATGCCCTTGACGCAATCCTGGCTGTAATCGTCGCGCAGGCGCATGTTGAGCGCGGTCAGCGCCGGCTCGTCCACCAGCTTGATCTCGCCGTTGATGAACTTGAGCACCGGATAGGTGGCGTTCTTGAGCTGGTGATCGTCCTCGATCTGGGTCTCGTGATAGCGGCCCTTGATGCCGGCGTTGAAGGCGTTGGCCGCGTTGGTCGAGACCTCGGAGCCGAACAGGTCGAGCGACAGCGTGTAGTGCAGGTTCAGCTTCTTCTGGATGGTCGGCAGGTCGATCACGCCGAGCGCGCGGACTTTTGCGATATCGGTCGGATCGGTGATGCCGGCTTCGCGCATCGCATCGCAGGTGCGCTGCACGACACGGGTGATGCCGGTCTCGCCGACGAACATGTGGTGCGCTTCTTCCGTGAGCATGAAGCGGCAGGTGCGCGACAAGGGATCGAAGCCCGACTGCGCGAGGCTGTGCAGCTGCATCTTGCCGTCACGGTCAGTGAAGTAGGTGAACATGAAGAAGGACAGCCAGTCCGGCGTCGCCTCGTTGAAGGCGCCGAGCATGCGCGGCGCGTCCGCATCGCCGGAGCGGCGGCGCAGCAGATCGTCGGCTTCCTCGCGGCCGTCGCGGCCGAAATATTTCTGGAGCAGGTAGACCATCGCCCAGAGGTGGCGGCCTTCCTCGACATTGACCTGGAACAGGTTGCGCATGTCGTAGAGCGAGGGCGCGGTCTTGCCGAGGTGGCGCTGCTGCTCGACCGAGGCCGGCTCGGTGTCACCCTGGATCACGATCAGGCGGCGCAGCATGGCGCGATGCTCGCCTGGCACTTCCTGCCAGGCCGGCTCGCCATAATGCTCGCCGAAGGGAACGACGCGATTCTCTTCCTGCGGCGCAAGCAGGATGCCCCAGCGGTAGTCGGGCATGCGGACATAGTCGAACTTGGCCCAGCCGCGCGGATCGACGGAGTAGGCGGTGCGCAGATACACCAGCGACTCCTGAAAGCCTTCCGGCCCCATGTCGCTCCACCAGTCCATGTAGCCGGGGTGCCAGCCTTCGAGTGCCTTCAGCACCTGGCGGTCTTCGGCGAGATTGACGTTGTTGGGAATCTTGGTCGAGTAGTCGACGTTCATGATGTTCATGTTCATGGCCGTGCTCCTTGGTCTGTCTCTTGTCCCGGACGCTGCGCAGCGCGAAGCGGTGCGCTGCAGAGCCGGGATCCATCATTCGGTCCACTATGGGTCCCGGTTTTGCGCAGCGTCACTTTGTGCCGCAGCGCGCCCGGGACACGAGAGTCATCAAACCCGCGTCATATCGAATTTCGGCTTCTGCCCGCTGCCGTAACGGCGGAGCGCGCCTTCCTCGCCGACCGCGTTCGGGCGCTGGAAGATCCAGTTCTGCCAGGCGGTGAGGCGCGCGAAGATCTTTGATTCCATTGTCTCCGGGCCGACGAAGCGGAGGCTCGCTTCCATGCCGGTGAGGCTGTCGGGCGAGAAGCTGGCGCGCTCCTCCAGAAACACGCGGACCTCGTCATCCCAGTCGATGTCGTCGAGCGCGAAGGTGACGAGGCCGAGCTCCTCGGCCTCCTCGGCGTCGAGGCTGGTGCCGACGGTGGCTTCCRCACGCTCCAGGTCGGACGGGTCGGCCTGGAAGCGCGACTGCAGCCGCGTCAAACCATGGCTCATCGGATACGGGCCAAAGTTCATCGCCGACAGCTCGATCGACGGCGGCGGCCGGTTGTCGCCCTGGCGCGTGCCGATCAGCATGTAGGAGCGGTCGGCGGCGAAGACGAGCTCGGCGAGCGTGCCGGCAAAGCAGGAGCCGGGCTCGACCAGCGTCACCAGCGTCCGCGAGGTGACGTCGATACGCTTCAGCACGCGCTTCCAGTAATGCCTGATCTCGTTGACCAGCCAGTGCGCCTTGTTGGTGTCGAGGAAGGCGTCGGCTGCGAGCACATGGGCGCGGTCGCCATGGCTCTTGAACACCAGCATGGCGATCTCGAGCTCGTTGATGCGCAGATGCAGGATCGCATCGTCGAGCTCGCGCGCGACCTGGAGCGGCCAGAACGAAGCGCCCTGCGCCATCATGCCGTCGATGTCGGCGGGCGGCGCCGTCTCCGGCGCCTTGATCGAGATGGTGGCGATGCGGGCGGCACGATCGATGTCGACGGTGACGAAGCCGTAGCGCAGGCTGGTCTCGTCGACGATGCGCCTGAGCGGCGTCAGCGCAATGCCCTTGCCGCTGCCGCTGCGCCTGGAGGAAGCTGCGAATTCCTTGACGCGCTCGGCAATCCTGCCTTCCAGCTTGGAGTTCGGTGCGATCTCGTCGACGAGACGCCACTGCACGGCGCGCTTGCCTTTCACGCCTTCCTCGATGGTGCAGAAGAAGTCGGCATGGTCGCGGCGCACCTTGCGCTTGTCGACGACGCGGGTGAGGCCGCCGGTGCCCGGCAGCACCGCGAGCAGCGGCACTTCGGGCAGCGCCACCGAGGAAGCACCGTCGTCGGCGAGGATGATGTGGTCGGTCGCGAGCGCGAGCTCATAGCCGCCGCCGGCGGCCGAGCCGTTCACCACGGTGATGAAGCGCTGGCCGGAATTCTCGGACGAATCCTCCATGCCGTTGCGGGTCTCGTTGGTGAACTTGCAGAAATTGACCTTGTGCGCGTGGGTGGAGCCCGCGAGCATGCGGATGTTGGCGCCGGCGCAGAACACGCGGTTCTTGGCCGAGCGCATCACCACGACCTTCACCTCGGGATGCTCGAAGCGCAGCCGCTGGATCGCATCGGCAAGCTCGATGTCGACGCCGAGGTCGTAGGAATTGAGCTTGAGCAGATAGCCCTCGAACAGGCCGCCATTCTCGTCGACGTCCATGGTCAGGGTCGCGACGTCGCCGTCGACCGCGAGCTTCCAGTGCTTGTAGCGGGACGGTTCGGTCTGGAAATCGATGAATGTCGCGCCGCCTGCGAGGCGCCGATCTTCCCCGGCCATGGGCCACCCTTGAGTTCGTCTTGGTTTAACCGTTAGATGCACAATAATGCACATTTTGGAGGGCGTCTAGTCCCTAACGGCCAAGACATGCACTTTGTTTCATGAGGGCGCCTAGGACCGCACGATGGCGCCGAGTGCGATCCAGTCGGCCTTGGAGAGCTGGGGACGGCCGATCTTGGCCTGGAGCAGGGCCGTCAG
>NZ_JBFUES010000248.1:0-8301 GCF_056403875.1 Bradyrhizobium sp. P2_E8 | reverse complement strand
GGCGCGAGGAATATCTTCGAGCCGATACCGGCGGAGGAGAGCCAGGCGCCATCGTCGAACCCTAGCGAGAACGCGCCGCGCAGGTCGGGCAGTCCGACCGTGGTGAGACGGCTGTCGAAATTGGCGAGGAACGAGCCGAGCAGCACCGCCGCCACGGCGAACAACGGCTGTGGCGCGACGCCGCCGCGCGAGAGCGGTCCGCGGCCGGCATCGTCATTTTCCGCCATTCGCGGCCTTCGTGTCGATGCTGGTGACGACCGACATGCCGGGCACGAGCCGTGCCAGCAATGGCTGATTGTCGTCGAGTTGAATCCGCACGGGAATGCGCTGCACCACCTTGGTGAAGTTGCCGGTCGCATTGTCCGGCGGCAGCAGCGCGACCTGCGCGCCCGTCGCCGGCGCGATGCGCTCGACYTTGCCGCGCAGCTTCTCGCGCGGGAAACTGTCGACGGTGATCTCGACCGGCTGGCCCGGTGCGACGTGCGTGAGCTGGGTCTCCTTGTAGTTCGCGATCACATAGACCTTCGGCAGCGGCACCACGTTGATGAGGTTGGTGCCGATATTGACGTAGTCGCCGGGCTGCACCTGGCGCTCCCCGACGACGCCGTCGAACGGCGCCGATATCTTCGTGTAGCCGAGCTTCAGCCTCGCACTCGCCAGCGACGCCTTGGTGGCTTCGAGATCGGCGGCGCGCTGCTTCCTGGTGCCTTGCAGGACTTCGAGCTGATGCTGCTGGGCGGCGATCACGGCGCGGCTGGCACGCACGTCGGCCTGCGCCTTGGCGTAGTTTGCTACCGCCTGCTCGAACCGCTGCCGCGTGCCGGACTCGGTCTGCGACAGCGATTGCTGACGCTCCTGCTCCTGCCGCGCCTCGACCTCCAAGGCTTCGGCCGACAGCCGCGCGGCTTGCGCCTGCGCGATCGTCGCATATTGCAGCTCGACCTGGTTGGCCAGATTGTCGAGCGCGGCTTGCGCGGCGGCGACCGCGGCTTCGGATTGCGCGACCTGTGCCTCATAGTCCGCGGGATCGATCTGAATCAGGAGGTCGCCGGCCTTGACGCGCTGGAAGTCGGTGACCCCTACGGTCAGCACCTCGCCGGAGACACGGCTCGCCAACCGCGTCAGCTCGGCGCGCACATAGGCGTCATTGGTGGTCTGGACCACGGCATTGCCGACCCATTCGTCGAAGCGCAGCGTCGCCAGCGCGACGAAGGCGAGCGCGACGATGACCGCGAACAGCGGAATCGCGAACCGGCTCCACAGCGAGCTCGCCGGCCGCTGCGTCGGCTTGGGTGACGGGGCTGGAGCGGCAGGCGGTGGCGATGACGTAACTCGATCCTGCTGACTCACGACATGTCCCCAAAGCCACTTTGCCCGAACGCGAATCTCACCATCGTCATTCCGGGATGGTCCTTCGCATCGCCCCGGAATGACAGACGTTAGCTAATGCCCTAGACCGTCTTCTCCGGCCACCGGCAGAGATCGTTGATCAGGCACACCTCGCAGCGCGGCTTGCGCGCGAGGCAAGTATAGCGGCCGTGCAGGATCAGCCAATGATGGGCATGCAGCATGAACTCGGCCGGGATCACCTTTTCGAGACCAAGCTCGACGTCCAGCGGCGTCTTGCCGGGCGCGAGCCCGGTGCGGTTGCCGACACGGAAGACATGCGTGTCCACCGCCATGGTGTGCTCGCCAAAGGCCATGTTGAGCACCACGTTGGCGGTCTTGCGCCCGGCGCCCGGCAATGACTCGATCTCGGCCCGCGTGCGCGGCACCTCGCCGCCGAATTCGCTGAGCAGCTTTGCCGACAGCGCGATCACGTTCCTGGCCTTGGTGCGATAGAGGCCGATGGTCTTGATGTACTCGCGCAAGGACTCCTCGCCGAGATCGAGCATCTTCTGCGGCGTGTCGGCGACCTCGAACAACGCGCGCGTCGCCTTGTTGACGCCGGCGTCGGTGGCCTGCGCCGACAGCACCACGGCGACCAGCAGCGTGAACGGATTGACGTGCTCGAGCTCCCCCTTCGGCTCCGGATTGGCCTTGCGGAAACGGCTGAAGACCTCGTGGATCTCGGCCGGCGTCCAGGGTTTGACGGCCTTGAGCGATTTCTTCGCAGGGGCCTTCGGCTTCGCCACAGCCGCCTTTGCTTTTTTCTTCGGCACGGCTGCTTTGCGCGGGACCGGCTTGCGGGTGATTTTCGCCATGATCGGGATATACTGAGGGACGATGAGCACAGGCAACGAAATTGAGCGCGGGGGCTCCGAGGATCAGAGCGAAGCTCAAATCTTCTCGGCGCTGCTGACGCCGCACCGCTCGCTGAACCGCACCGGCTTCCTCGCCGTGATGCTGTTCCTGAGCGTCGTCAGCTTCGTCACCGGCCTCGTCTTCCTGATGATGGGCGCGTGGCCGGTGCTCGGCTTCTTCGGCCTCGACGTGCTGGTGATCTGGTGGGCCTTCAAGGTCAATTTCCGCGCCGCGCGGGCCTGCGAGGAGATAGTGGTCACGCCCTCGGAACTGCGGGTGCGGCGCGTCAGCCATCGCGGCCAGGTCGCCGAATGGACGTTCAATCCGCTCTGGGTCCGGCTCGACCTGGAGGTCGACGAGGATTTTGGCCTCGAACACCTCTATCTGATCTCGCGCGGCCGCCGGCTCCAGCTCGCCGGCTTTTTGGGGCCCGAAGAAAAAGCAAGCTTTTACAATGGCTTGGTTGAGGCGCTAAACGCCGCCAAGCGGGGACCGACCTTCAACCCCATTCGCTGATGTCACGTCGGAAATCGGGTGGTTTCGAGCTGCCCCCTCTCCTACATTTCCGGTCATGATGACACTCGCCATACATGATCACCGCCTGACCAAGCCGGGCCCCCAGAACGCCGCGCTGCGCGACTATGACTCGGTGCGCCGGGCGATCGCCTTCATCTCGGAGAACTGGCGCGCGCAGCCGACCATCGAGGCGATGGCGGATGCGGCCGGCGTCACGCCCGATGAACTGCACCATCTGTTCCGCCGCTGGGCCTCGATCACGCCGAAGGCTTTCATGCAGGCGCTGACGCTCGACCACGCCAAGGGCCTGCTGCGGGATTCCGCGAGCGTGCTCGACGCCGCGCTCGACTCCGGCCTGTCGGGGCCGGGCCGGCTGCACGATCTCTTCGTCACCCACGAGGCGATGTCGCCGGGCGAATGGAAGAATGGCGGCGCGGGCCTCACGCTTCGCTACGGCTTCCACGCCTCACCCTTCGGCACGGCCATCGTGATCGCGACCGATCGCGGATTGTCGGGACTTGCCTTCGCCGATCCCGGCGAGGAAAAAGCAGCGCTTGCCGACATGATGCGGCGCTGGCGGAACGCAACTTACGTCGAGGATCACGAAGGCACCGCCCCGCTCGCCCAGCGAATCTTCGACACCAAGCTGTGGCGGCCGGACCAGCCGCTGCGCGTGGTGATGATCGGCACCGATTTCGAGGTGCGGGTCTGGGAAACGCTGCTGAAGATCCCGATGGGACGCGCGGTGTCCTATTCCGACATCGCCTGCAACATCAACAGCCCGAAGGCCTCGCGCGCCGTCGGCGCGGCCGTCGGCAAGAACCCGGTCTCCTTCGTCGTGCCCTGCCACCGCGCGCTCGGCAAGAGCGGCACGCTCACCGGCTATCACTGGGGCATCACCCGCAAGCAGGCGATGCTGGGCTGGGAGGCGGGGAAGCTGGGGGTGCAGTGATTCTTCTCCCTCGCCCCGCTTGCGGGGAGAGGCGAAGAAGCCTACCCCGCCAGGTCCAGCTTCGAGGCCACCGTCGAATCCGCATTGAGCCGGTAGATGATCGGCACGCCCGTCGCGAGCTCGCGCTTCAGGATGCCTTCGGGCGACAGCTTTTCCAGCACCATGATCAGCGCGCGCAGCGAGTTGCCGTGGGCGGCGACCAGCGTGCGCTTGCCGTTGAGCACGCTGGGCAAAATCTCCTGGACGTAATAGGGCAGCGCGCGCGCCAGCGTGTCCTTCAGGCTTTCGCCACCGGGCGGCGGCACGTCGTAGGAGCGGCGCCAGATCAGCACCTGGTCCTCGCCCCATTTCTTGCGGGCGTCGTCCTTGTTGAGGCCGGAGAGATCGCCATAGTCGCGCTCGTTCAGTGCGAGGTTCTTCTCCGTGGGCAGCCCCTCCTGACCGAGCTCGCCGAGGATGAGATCGAGGGTGTGCTGCGCGCGCGTCAGCACCGAGGTGTAGGCGACGTCGAACACGAGTCCCTGCGCCTTCAGCTTGCGGCCGGCTTCCCTGGCCTCGGTGACGCCGAGCTCGGTGAGATCAGGATCCTTCCACCCCGTGAACAGGTTCTTCAGATTCCATTCGCTCTGGCCGTGGCGGACGAGCACGAGAAGACGTTCGCTCATTGATGACTTTCCGTTATTTTCGTTCAGATGTCGGCGAGGCCGAGCACGTCGGCCATGGAGTAGTGCCCCGGCTTCTTGCCATGCGCCCACAGCGCCGCCTTCAGCGCGCCGTGCGCGAACAGGATGCGGTCCTCGGCCTGATGCGACAGCGTCAGGCGCTCGAACGGGCCGAGGAAGCTGACGCTGTGGTCGCCGGCCGCGGTGCCGCCGCGCAAGGAGGCGAAGCCGATGTCGCCGGGCCGGCGGGCGCCGGTGATGCCGTCGCGGCCGCGCGCCGCGTGATCGTCGAGCGAGATGCCGCGGCCGGCCGCCGCGGCCTGCCCCAGCATCAGCGCGGTGCCCGAGGGCGCATCGATTTTCATGCGGTGGTGGGTTTCGACGATCTCGATGTCGAAGGTTTCATCGAGCGCCTTGGCGACGCGCTTGACCACCGCGGCAAGCAGATTGACGCCGAGGCTCATATTGCCTGATTGCACCACGACCGCGCGATTGGTGACGCTCTTGATCACGGCGTTGTCGGAACTCGAAAGCCCGGTGGTGCCGATGACATGCACGATGCCGCGCTCGGCGGCGATCGCGACGTTGGCGATGGTCGCGGCCGGCACGGTGAAATCGAGGATGCCGTCGGCCTCCTTCGACATCGCCCAGAGATCGGCCGAGACCTTGATGCCATTGGCCGGCAGGCCGGCGAGCACGCCGGCATCCTTGCCGAGCAGCTCGGAGCCCGGCGCCTCCAGCGCGCCGGCCAGAACCGCGCCTTTGCTCTCGGCAATCGCCCGCGTCAGCGCCCGGCCCATCCGGCCGCCGGCTCCAGCAACAATCAAGCGCATGTCGGACATGATGTGATCCTCTTCGGGGCCGTTGTAGCGGGGGGATGCAGTTCCGGCAACCGAGGGGAGCAGGCGGCGGTGACGCCACGTTCAGCGTCGTTCCGGGGCGGCTCGCAGGGCCGAACCCGGAATCTCGAGATTCTCAGGTGCGCAATGGCGCACCATAGTTCGCCTTCGGCGCCCCGGAATGACGGCGTGCCTCAGCCRTCCGACGGCTGCGGGCCGTCATAGCCCTCGATGACGATGAGGTCGGCGACCGAGTGCGGCTGGCGCACCTTGATGTTGGCCTGGTATTCCGGCGAGTTGTAGCAGGCGATCGCGGTCTCGTAGTCCGGGAATTCGATCACGACGTTGCGGGTGCGGCTGGCGCCTTCGACGGTGGTGAACTTGCCGGCGCGGACGACAAAGCGGCCGCCCCATTTCTTGAAGATCGCACCGTTGGCGACGGCATAGGGCTTGTAGCCCTCGTCACTGCTCACATCGACGCGCCCGATCCAGTAGCCTTTTGCCATTGTTCTTCTCCCCTGTGTTGTTGTCTCTATTTGAGCATGATCTGATCGGAAAACCGCTGCACACTTTTCCGGATCATGCTCCCAGCGCCTGCGCGATCTCGGCCTGGATGGCATCGGCGATCGCCCTGGGGTCGGTGGCTTCCACCACCGGGCGCCCGACGACGAGATAATCGGCGCCCGCGGTGATCGCACGGCCCGGCGTCATGATGCGTTTCTGATCGCCACTTGCCGAGCCCGCCGGCCGGATGCCGGGCGTGACGAGGCTCATCTGGTGGCCGACGATCTTGCGCAAGGCGCCCACTTCCTCCGGCGACGACACCAGCCCGTCGATGCCAAGCACCTGCGCCTGCTGCGCGCGCGCTTCGACGAGCTCGGAGACGCCGAGCCGGAAACCTGCCGCGTGCAGATCGTCATCGTTGTAGGAGGTCAGCACAGTGACGGCGAGGATCTTCAGGCTCGAGCTGCCGCGGCCTTCGACGGCGCCCTTCATGGTCTGCGGATAAGCGTGCACGGTGAGGAAGGTCGCGCCCAGCCTGGTGATGCTCTCGACGCCTTGCGCCACGGTGTTGCCGATGTCGTGCAGCTTGAGGTCGAGAAAGACCTTCTTGCCCTTGTCGGCGAGCCTGGCAACGAGCGGCAGACCGCCGGCATAAGCGAGGCGATAGCCGATCTTGTAGAACGTGACGCTGTCGCCGAGCCTTGCGATCATCGCCTCCGCGGCATCAACGCTCGGCAGATCGAGCGCAACGATCAGGCGGTCCTTCGGGGCGATCTCGGCTGGCGTCATGTCACCTCACATCATGCGTTGGGAAATGTCGATCAACTGCGTGACCAGCTCCTTCAACGCGGCGATATCGCCCTCGTTCTTGAGCCTGTCCATATCGTCATAGGCCTCTCCGGCAAAGGCGAGCGTGAGCTGGCTGGCAATCACATTGGCGTGGCAGGAGGTCAGGATCAGCCGCAACGCCTGCAGCGCGCGGGCCGTGCCGAGCCGGCTCTGCGAGGCGCCGGCAAGCGCGAAGGGGCGGTTGCGGAACACCTCGCCGCGCGCCTCGTGCAGCTCGTGCACACGGCTGACCCAGTCGATCGCGTTCTTCAGCAGCGGCGGCACCGAGGCATTGTATTCTGGCGAAACGATCAGCACGCCATGATGCGCGCCGATCATGCGCTTGAGATTGATCGCGTGCTTGGGCACGCCTGATTTGGCCTGGAGATCGCCGTCGTAGATCGGCAGCGGAAAATCGGCGAGCGAGATGCGGGTGACGTCGACGCCGGCCTGGGCGAATTCATAGGCGGCGACCGCGGCCAGCTTCGCATTGTGCGAGCCGGTGCGCAGCGAGCCGGGAATGACCAGGATTTTGGGTGCGGACATCCGATCCAATGCGTTCGGCGAAACGAGCCCGCCGCGCAAAGACGAATGCCGGCGGAATTAATCCTTGCGATACACCCAGACGCGGGCCGGCGGAAGGTTCATCCAGATCCGTTCCGAGGCCTCTGTGGACACGCCGGGCAGCGATTTCGGGATCGGCGGCACCACCGCATAGGTGAACTGGACGAAGGGCGCACCGGGCGCGAGCGCCGTGAAAGCATCGCGAATGAGCCGCAGCCGCGTCAGCATCGGTTTGGTGACGAGCGGCAGGCCGGAGACGACCGCGGATGCCGGCGCGCTCAGCACGTTCCAGAGCGTGTCGCGCAGGCGATAGGCATCGCCCTGCACGACCTTGGCCTGCGGATAGCGGTCGCGCAGCAGCGCGCAGAAGCCGGGATTGTACTCGACGAGGACGAGACGCTTCTGGTCGACGCCACGTTCGACCAGGGCCGAGGTGATGGCGCCAGTACCGGGGCCGAGCTCGACCACAGGTGCATCCGAGTTGACGTCGACGTAATGAGCCATGGTCCGGGCCAGCAGCTTGCCCGACGGCATCACTGCGCCCATGTGGAGGGGCTTTTCGATCCACGATCTGAGAAAGCGCACCTCGTCATCGAGACGAGGCTTCTTCAACGCACGCGCGGACGATGGCAATGGCATGTCTGGACCGGACGGGACCGCGTGACCGCGGCGTGTCAGAAAATGGTCATAAAGACGTATAGGCCGAAGGCGATACGGTCAAGACGAGTCAATTCGCCCGATTACCGAAGAAATCCTTGACCTTGGCGAAGAAGCCCTCGGATTCCGGCTGGGTGTTGCCGGAAGAGAGCTTTTCGAACTCGGCCAGCAATTCCTGCTGTTTTTTGGTGAGATTCTGCGGGGTTTCGACCACGACCTGAACGTACATGTCGCCGGTCTGGCGCGAGCGCAGTATCGGCATGCCTTTTGATGCAATGCGGAATCGACGGTTGGACTGGGTCCCGGCGGGCACTTTCACCTTGGCTTTGCCCTTCTCGATGGTCGGCACCTCGAATTCGCCGCCAAGGGCGGCCGTCACCATCGAAATCGGCACCCGGCAATGCAGATCGGCGCCGTCGCGCTGGAAGAACTGGTGCTGGGCCAGCGACAGGAAGATGTAGAGGTCGCCGGCCGGGCCGCCCCGGACGCCGGCCTCGCCTTCGCCGGCGAGCCTGATCCGCGTGCCGTCCTCGAC
>NZ_JBFUES010000247.1:0-8336 GCF_056403875.1 Bradyrhizobium sp. P2_E8 | reverse complement strand
GGGTTGGCTGGCGCATCCGGACGCGTGAGCGCAAGAAGAGGCGCGAGATCGGTCAGCCCGCTCCGACCGCGAGCACGATCTTTCCTTTTGGCCGGGGCCGCGCGCCCTCCAGCATCAAGTGAGCCTCACGCGCATCCGCGAGGGGCAAGACCACGCCGACGTTTGTTTGCAGTTCTCCAGCATCGACAAGGCGAGCGATTTCCGTCAGATACCGGCTCGTGACGTCGACCAAAAAGAAGGTGGCTTCCACACCGTGGTGTTTTGCGAGATCCTGATCCGGGCGGGACACTGCCGAGATCAGCTTGCCGCCTCGACGAAGGACCTGGAACGAGCGGCTTTGCGTCTCGCCGCCGACGAGATCGATGACGGCGTCCGCATCCCGCACTTCCTCCTCGAAGCGCTKGCTCCGATAGTCGATCACCTTGTTTGCGCCAAGGTTGCGCACGATGGAAGCGTCGGCCGTCGATACCGTTGCGATGGCCTGCACACCCGCGTGACGAGCCAATTGGACCGCGTAGGATCCCACGTTGCCAGCCGCCCCGTGAATGACCACCGTTTGGCCCGCTCTGAGTTGCGCGTGGTCGAACAGCGCCTGCCATGCGGTGACGGCAATGACGGGAACGGAGGCGGCTTCGGCGTGACTTAGCGAGTTCGGCTTGCCTGAGACCATCTCCGCGGAAGCCAACGCGTACTCGGCGTAGCTCCCGACGAACCGCGGATTCGTAACACCGTAGACCTGMTCTCCCGCACGTCCTTGCGAGACTCCGGGCCCAACGGCGACGATTTCACCTGAAAGGTCCGAGCCCAGAGTGAGCGGGAGCGGCTGCGGCAATGCGCTCTTTCCGGCTCTGATCCAGCCGTCCCATGGGCCTACTCCGGCAGCTGCAACTTTGACCAGGACCTCGCCGGGCCCGGGCTCCGGACGGGAGAGGGCCTCGAACTGCATGACCTGCGGCGGCCCAAACTCATGTACGCGCCACGCCATCATCGTCGATCCGGTCCGCGCTTCCGTAACTTGAGTAACCATGCTGCTCGAGGCCATCTCACTCTCCTTGCGCCCAGCTCGTCGCGAGTAGCGCCGACCACTCTCGGGAGCCTTGCTGCGGTTTTCCCGGTCGTCTCCTCGGCCCGGGCGGGATTGCCCGTATGTCGCCATGGAGCCCTGCTTTGGACAACGGACAAGATCCTACGGATCAGGACAGCCGAACGCCCTTTTCTGACAAACGGCCGCCGGAGAGTTCGCCGCAAGAGGTTTCAGAAACGCTGGGCTCCGAGATCGCTGGAGAGGCGGCCCGATGTGGAGGACCGATCAGGGCACGCCAGGCGAGCAAGACCGGGTGGCAAGACAACTCGGACTCCGCAGGAGCGCCGCGCCTCCAGGAACTCACCCCGCATCAGTTTGGAATTGCACGACACTCCCGAAAAGGCCGTGAATTGCCTGTCTTTCGGATACCTCCCGGCCGGCGCCCCCGGTATCGTGGGCTTCCGGTCAATCGGTAGGGACACCACGAGAAGAGATGTTTCAAAACCCATCGGATCTGTCGGCGATGGCCGAGGCCTTGAGCCGGTCGGCCGACTACCGGGTGCTGCGGCGCCTGGCCCCGCGTCCCACGTACATACCGGCCATGGGCCATGACGTCAGGACCGGCGTTCTGCTGGACACGGAGACGACCGGCCTCGAGCACGCTAGGGACGAGATCATCGAACTCGGGATGGTCAAATTCGACTACGCGCCGGACGGGCGGATCGTCGGCGTCAGAGACATATTCTCCGCTTTCAACGAGCCGAGTGCACCGATTTCCGCGGAAGTGACGGCACTCACTGGCATCACCAACGAAATGGTTGCCGGTCACAGATTCGACGATGCCGCCGTCACGGCCTTCGCTGAAAGCGCAGTCATCACGATCGCGCATAACAGCGCTTTCGACAGGAGGTTCGTCGAGCGCTACTGGCCCGTGTTCGAGCACAAGGCCTGGGGCTGCAGCATGAGCGAGATCGACTGGCGCAAACACGGCTTCGCGGGCTCGCAACTCGGCTACCTGTTGAACGGCGCCGGCTACTTCCACCAGGCGCACCGCGCGGTTGACGACTGTCACGCGCTGCTCGAGATCTTGGACTTCGACCTACCGACGACCGGCGCGCCAGCGCTCGCCACGCTGCTCGATACCGCACGGAGGAAGACCGTCCGCATCTGGGCCGAACAGTCGCCCTTCGAACTCAAGGATTCCCTGAAGCGCCGCGGCTATCGCTGGAGCGACGGCACGGACGGCCGACCCAAGTCCTGGTACGTCGACGTCTGCGAGGTCGCCCTCGACGCGGAGCTCGCATTTCTCCGGTCAGAGATCTATCTCCGCGACGTGGAGCCGCGGCTGCAGACGCTGACCGCCTTCACGCGCTTCTCCAGCCGGATCTGAGGGCGGCAGCTCGGGAAGAAGCCGCCGCCTGCGCATCAGCGCCCGAGACGCTTCTCGACCCGCTTACGGGAATTGCCTACTTTCTTGACCGCCTTCTTGACCGCGGGCGCGGACCGTCCGGTCTTCTTCGCCTCATAGCCGACTTCGTGCTTCTGCCCGCCGGCGACGCGCGCCCGGTCCTGCTTGCGTCCTCGCGCGGTCTTCTTCTTCGCTGCCATCTGCTCCTCCGTCTGCGAAAGTGATGGCAGTGCAACGCTTCAAGGAATCGCGGGGTTCCCTCAAAGAAGCTGTTGCGGGCTGAAGCCGAACGAGCGCCGGCAGCATCTCGGCTCCACCCTTGTTGGCCTTTCCATTTCGTTTGCTCGACCGCCTGCACGAAGGCTTCGTCGCACCGCATGAGTAGCCGTTTGGCGTACGTCGCCCAGGTTGGCCAGCTCCAAACGCTCCGCCCGAATGAGCTTGAAGTACGCGCCCGGAGCCCGCTCCCGTTTTCTTGCAGATCCTTTTCTACATCCTCCATTCCAAACCCACGGACCGGGAAAACTTGGAACTTCTCAGTCCAGCGCATGTTTGTGCCGTGCCACTTCTGGAGGACGACATGAACAAGAGACTGCTTCTTCTGCTAACGGCTGCTTCGCTTCTGGCGGGTCCGTCGTTTGCGCAAAACCCGCCGGCCACTGATCGGCCCAACAATAACGCGGTCAACAGTACCGGTCAGAACAATTCCAACAAGCCGGTCGCAGGGGCCAACAGCTTCACCGAGGGTCAGGCCAAATCGAAGATTGAGGACGCGGGCTACACCAACGTCACATCCCTGAAGAAGGACGACAACGGCGTCTGGCGCGGAAAGGCCACCAAAGGCGGCGCCTCGACCGATGTGAGTCTGGATTTCCAAGGCAACGTGAACGCGGCGAAATAACCTGCGCCCAACAAAATTGAGGGATTCAAGATGACCGTCACGATTTCACGTCTCTACGACAACTACTCCGATGCGCAGCGCGCGGTGACGAGCCTGGAGGCTGCGGGCGTGCCGCATTCGGATTTGAGCATCGTCGCGAACAATTCCGACAACTGGTACAGCACCGACAAGAAGGTCGATCGAGATCGAGATGGGGTTGATGATCGGGCTGAAGGTGCGGCCACGGGAGCGGGCGTCGGCGCAGGCCTCGGTGGCGCGGCCGGCTTGCTCGCGGGCCTTGGCTTGTTGGCGATACCTGGCCTGGGTCCGGTCGTGGCGGCCGGATGGCTCGCATCGACCGCGCTCGGTGCCGTTGCCGGCGGCGCGACGGGCGGGGTTGTGGGAGCGTTGACGCAGGCCGGCGTATCCGATGAGGAAGCACCACTCTACGCCGAAGGTGTTAGGCGCGGCGGCACCTTGGTTTCGGCTCGTGTACCTGATGCGGACCGCGCGCGCTACGAAGCGATCCTGAACCAGTCCGCCGTCAATCTCCGCGAACGGAGCGCAGCCTGGCAGAAGGCCGGGTGGAAGAGCTACGATCCCTCCGCCCAGCCTTATGGCGCGGACGAGGTCCGCAGAGAGCGCCAACTTTACGGCACCGGAGTGCGATGAATTAGCCGGCGGCCCGCCCTAGGCGGGCCGCCCTTTTCTTGCACGTTACTAATGATCGAACTGAGGAGCCGAATATGAGCCGCGGAATGCCATCGATGACCGCCCTCTTGGGTATGCTCGCAATCGCCGGTTACCAGAATCGTGACAAGTTGGCCGACATGTTTCGCAGTGCGACCTCCGGTCAGCCGGCGGGTGCCAAGGATTCCCTGAGCGGCATGCTCGGCAACCTTGGTGGCCTTGTGGGGGGCGGCGGCGTGGGTTCGCTCCTGAACGGCGGGATCGGCGAGTTGCTCGAGCACTTCAAGCAGAACGGACAGGGCGAGGCGGCTCAATCCTGGATCAATCAGGGGCCAAACCGGGAAGTCACCCCGCCCGAACTCCAACAGGCTATCGGTCCGGACGTCCTTCAAAAGCTGGAGCAGCAGACCGGCCTGTCGCAGCAGGAAATCCTCGACCGATTGTCCCGAGAGCTTCCGACGGCCGTGGACAAATACACGCCTGATGGACGTCTTCCGGCTCCATCGGCGGGATAATCACAGCGATAGAGAGAGACATGGGCATTATCTGGACGATCATCATTGGCTTCACCGCAGGCATCATCGCGAAGTTCATCATGCCCGGCGATAACGAGCCGTCGGGCTTCATCCTGACCACAATCCTGGGAATAGTAGGGGCGTTCGTTGCGACCTATCTTGGTCAGGCTCTCGGCTGGTACCGGCCAGGAGAAGGCGCGGGGCTAGTGGGGGCAGTGGTAGGCGCCATCATCGTGCTTTTCATCTACGGTTTTGTGGCCGGTCGCAGCCGTCGGGCCATCTAACCACAGCGAGCGGAATTCTGCGGGTTAGCGGAGAATTCGCCCGGCGCGAAAGGCGAAGCAAGATGAAATGGATGCTCGTTGTGCTGGCGGGAGGGATGACACCCGTTAACACCGACCTGGTCTTCGACAAGTTCGCCGATTGCCTCGCCGCCGAGGAGCAGATGCGAAAGCACTATACGGACGCTTTCGAGGCCTGGGACAGATGGGCCGCGGCCAATATCGAGCGACGGCGCGAATACTCGAAGGTCCGCGATCTCCCGGCCAAACGCCTGCTCAGCAACATCGGTACGTGCGTTCCTCATGGGGGCGGCGACGCCGTAGCACCTCAGCAGCAGAGTAATCCCGCACCTTCTCAGCCTCCCCAAGGTCTTCCCACTCCGCAGCCAAGTCCCAAAACGTGACGTCCGAACGTTTCGAACAGGCCCGGCCGCAAACGAAGGTCGCAGCCGCGCTTTCATCGCCCCTGCCTTGATTGTTCTCGCCACGCGCTGAGCTGTAGCCTGCTGACGATTATAGGTGCACGCCAAATGTCGCCCATAACGGTCCTGCGGGGCTGACGATGTCGACCGAACTATAGGCGAGAATGGGCGTTTACCCAGACCATGTCTGACGCCTTCGATTACTTCCGCGCCTACGCCGTCCGGGCTCTTTGCAAAGCCCGATCGCTGCCGCGCGGCAAAATGAAGCATCTGCAGCTCGTTGCGGGGCGAATTTACAATCTCCTCAAGAAGGAGGCCGCTTACAGCCCGAACACGCAGCACCTTGAGGACTTCCGGGCAGCGCAAAAACTTGAGGCATCTCTCGATCGCCGCGATCACGGCCCACCCGCTAAAGGAGCGTTTGCTCCGGTGAGGCCGGGCGCGGAACGGGAGGCTCGTTGAGTGGCTTCCGTTGACTTCCGCACCATCGTCAGTCTCCTGCGAGAATACGCACAGCGGACGGCGTTGCGTGGCGGCAACCCGTACAGGGCGAAAGCCTACACGCGGGCCGCAGACAGCCTGGCGGCCCTTGCCGTCCCTYTGGACGTGCTCATCGCCGAAGACCGGCTCACCGAGATTCCCGGCGTCGGAGATGCGATCGCCGACATCATCACCAAGCTTCACAAGACGGGCTCTCATCCGAGCCTTGAGAAGCTCCGGAAGGAGATACCCGAGGGCGTGCTGGAGTTGCTTGCTGTACCCGGTCTCCGTCCCGAGAAGGTGCTGCGGCTCTACAAGGATCTCGGCATCACCTCGCTGGCGGAGACGGAGGCCGCCGCCAAGGACGACCGTATCAAGAAGGCCAAAGGCCTTCGCGCGGCGCTACAGACCAAGATTCTGCAGAACCTGGCCATCGCGAAAAGCGGAGAAGGCCGCCTTCACCTGCACCGTGCCGCCGCCCTGCTCGCGCACGCCAAGGATTCGCTGCGTAAGGCCCGGCCGGAGCTTAAACGCGTGACGATCGCGGGCGACTTCCGCCGGGGCTGCGAACTCGTCGGCGACCTCACGATCGTCGCGGAGGCTGCCAAGACCGAGAAGGCGATTCGGCGGCGGACGGACTGCAAATCCGCTTGTCCGACCGCAACCACTTCGGCGCCGCCCTTCTTTTCGGCACCGGCTCCGCCGCTCACATCGAGAGGCTCCAGGCTTTGGCCATTGAGAAGGGAATGCGGTTGGAGGCTGACAGGCCGCACAAGGGCCGCACCCTGATCGCCGGCGACGAGGCCGAGATCTATGGTGCTCTCGGCCTGCCGTTCATCGATCCTGAACTCCGTGAGGGCCGCGGAGAGGTCGAGCTGGCCCTGAAGGGCAAGCTGCCGAAGCTCGTCACCGACAAGGACTTGCGCGGAATCCTTCATTGCCACACCGATGCGTCCGACGGCACGGAGACCTTGGAGACGATGGCCAAGGCCACGCGCCAGCGCGGTTTCGAGTATTTCGGCGTCGCCGACCACTCCAAGTCCGCGCACTACGCGGGCGGCCTCTCGGAGGACGAGATCGCGCAGCAGCACCGGGAAGCGGATCGCTTGAACAAGCGCTTCGGCAAGGATTTCCGGATCCTCAAAGGCATCGAGTCCGACATTCTGGCCGACGGATCGCTCGACTATCCGGATGAGGTGCTGGCGCGCTTCGACTTCGTGGTCGCGAGCATCCACGGCCGCTTCAAACTCGACCGCAAGGCCCAGACGCAGCGGCTGCTGCGCGCCATCTCCGATCCTCACACCACCATCATCGGCCATATGACCGGGCGGCAGCTGCAGCGGCGGCCGGGCTACGAAATCGACATCGAGAAGGTGCTGCGGGCATGCGCCAGGCATGACGTCGTCGTAGAGATCAACGCTCACCCATGGCGGCTCGACCTGGACTGGCGCTGGCACCGAGCCGCCCTCGAATTTGGCTGCATGCTGAGCATCAATCCGGACGCGCACTCGATTCCCGAACTCGACCACATGCACTGGGGCGTCCTGATGGCCCGCAAGGGCGGTGTCCCCGCCGAGCGGGTCCTGAACGCGTTGTCGCTCTCAGAAATCACGCGCTACCTACGCCAGAAGCGGCGCTCGCTCGCCCGCGCCGCTTAATGCCGCAGAAGCACGACTTCTCATTGCGGGGAAGGGTGGTGCCAGTCGCCGCCGAATTGCTCCGATGGAGCCGGATTCCGGAACCACCAACATCCGCAACGTAAAGTCCAAGCACTGGGCGCGGTGGCTTGGTCCGGAGCACCGCTGCGTGGTGCCGTTCAACAGTTTCAGCGAGTTCAACAAGGTCGAGGGCGGCGACATCTCGTTCGCGCTCGACGAGACCCGCCCGCTCCTCTGCTTCGCCGGCATCTGGACCAATTGGACGTCCGTCCGGAAGGTCAGGAAAGGGGAGACCACCAACGACCTCTACGCGTTCCTGACGACGGAGCCGAACGCCGAGGTCGGCGTCATCCACCCGAAGGCAATGCCGGTGATCCTCACGACGGCCGATGAGGTCGAGACCTGGATGACGGCGCCTGCGGAGGAAGCCCCTGAATGCAAAGGCCGCTACCGGACGGGGCGCTGCGGATCGTTGCCCGTGGCGTCAAGGAAGACCCGGCGCCTACGGCTTAGGGTTCTGCACAGCCCAGCGGAACACCTGGACAAGCCGGAGCTCCCGAATTTCAGAATCTTTGACCCGTGCTAACCGCCAGGAAACGAGGCGGCGGCCCCAAGGATTCGTCACGGCAGGTCTGATCGATGCTGATGACGAAGGAAAGACCAAAGGCAGTCCGGACGCTGAAGGGCTGGGGCGATCCACATGCTGCAGCAAGCGGGCGCCATCCACGAATGCGAGGAGCACGGCTGGAAGCGGGACCGAGCCGACCCGCACGCCCGCGCGCGCTCGACATCGCGCGTCGCGATCGGCCGTCGGGCCTCTCGTCCGACGAGGCAGTTGCCAAGATCCGTGACGTCCTGGACTCGAGCGGTGACACCTGCCTGGAGTCACCACCCGAACTCAAGCAGGCCCTCTTCTCCGTAGGCCCCCTATTCACAAGTTGAGCCGCTGCCGCCTGACGTTTGAGATCTGCTATGCCC
>NZ_JBFUES010000246.1:0-8342 GCF_056403875.1 Bradyrhizobium sp. P2_E8 | reverse complement strand
GTCGTAAACGTTCTCCGTAACCTGCGCTGTGATCTGGCCTGGAAGGTCTGATCGGATTCCGGTGACCAGAGCGCCTGAAATGATAGTTCCAGCCTGCACGATATACGGTGAGGCCGACCTGGTGACGCGGTCAGGGCTTAGGGTGCGTCGATCCACGGATGCATTGACGAAGGCGAGCTTCTTGTCCTGACTACTCTGTGCGGATCCTTCGTCGTTATTGGTGGTCGAGGTCGATGGAGCATTGCGGTCGCTCCCCTGAGCCGCGGCAGCAGGCGGACGCACTTCTCTCCCATTGGTCGAAGCGAACAAATGGCTTAGTCGGGCTGCTTCGGTTTCCTGATCCCGGCGTTGCTGTTCAGCATCTGGAGCCGTGCCGCCGATCGTTGGCGACAGGCCCTGTGCAGCAAGGATCGGTCGGCCAAGGTCTCCAGGGAGCGGCGGACCGAGCTGCGGGATGGCTTGGCGGGGAACACCTGCGTAATCCTTCGGCAGCGTCGTGATGCCGTCGGCGACATTATGATGGTCGGTGCTATAGAGCTCATCGGCCACCTGGTTTCGAGAGYGATTGCTCTGCAACGACCACAACACAGCTCCCCCGATGACAAGCAAGGCAGCCGCGCTTCCTCCCGCAAGAATCTTTCTCGACAACCGTGTCACGCGCGGATGCTCCGCTCTTAAGCGGAAGTTCCTGGACTGCTCGTCCTGTGTTTGCCGCGGTATCGCCTGCTCGTGATCGTTTCCATTCGGGGTACTCATGACGAMGGCCTCCCGTCAGTCCGGACAATTCTGACCGTCTGCTGGTGCTCACCACCGAGCCGCAGTTCTGCGGCCGCAAATAGGCGATCTACGATCAACACATTGCCGTAGGCGCGATAGTTGACGAGTTGGGTCTTGCCGTCGGGGCCGATGACGAAGAGCGGCGGCATCTCGCCTTGGACGATCCCTTGCGGGAATTCGACATAGACCTTGCGGCCGTCATCATACGCGGCAAGCGGCCGCCAGGCTGGCGTGTCCCCTTCGATCGCGTAACGAAAGACACGCTGGGCCGGTTCGGGAAGAAAGGGTCTCAGCTTGACCGATTGCGATCGTTCGCGAACCGTTTCCGGATAATACCAGGCAACGGATGGCATGTATGGCCGCTCTCGAGAGCGGAGTTCGATCAGGTAGGTGCGCCGGTCCGTGTTGACGACGAGGTTGGTCTCGATCGACGGGCGGGTCGGCTTCACGAGGATGTGGACGCGCCGCGTGCCACCACTGCCGCTCTCGGTATCGCCCACAACCCAGCGCACGGTGTCTCCGGCCGCGATGGGTCCTGATCCCGTCAACATCTCTCCCTCTTCGAGCGCAATATCAGTGATCTGGCCGGGCGCGGCGTACACCTGGTAGAGCGCCCCGGGGCTGTAAGCGTAGATTTGCGCCGCGTTGAAATATCCCTTCTTGCGCGGTTCGACGCGCGCCGCACTGTTTGCTGTCTCAACCCGGGTCACAGGTTCAGCGTCTTCCTTGCTCCGCGAATTGCCGCCAAGAACTGGTTTCCAAAGCGGAGGAACATGAAGCGGCTGCTGTCTGTCGTCGAGAGCCACTGGAGGCACCGGCAACGGCGGAACCTCCTTGTCATAGCTAATCTCCGGCGGAATGTAGGTCGCRCACCCACCGAGAGCCGAAGTACAAAGCAGAACAGCGGACAGGAGCGTTCGCTTCAAGGTCACAAATTCGGACCAGGTCGGCTTGAACCTACGATGTGTGAGGGGAAACTTCGCATAAGCGTCAGGCGTCGTCTTGGTCACTGACCCAACTCCTTTGACCAGTTGATGGCGCGGACGTAGACGCCAAGGGGATTCTTGCGCAAGCGTTCGGCATCGCGCGGCGTCTCGATGACGATCGTGAGAATCGCGGTCCAGCGCTCGGTCGAACTCAACGAGCCGTTGTCGTAAATGCGTTGGATCCACGCGATTCGAAAGCTCTCCGACGACGCGCGGATAACGCTCGAGACCTCGACTGAGATCTGCGCCTTACCTAACTTGGCAAACGGATCGTTGTTGCGTGCATAGTCGTTGAGTGCGGTCGCGCCGCGATCGGTCGTAAGATCATAGGCCCGAAGCCAATTCTGACGCAGCACGATGCTGTCGGCCGGCAGGCCTCTGACGTCTTCGATAAACCGCGCCAAGTGGTAGGCGATCTGAGCATCGGTGGGTTGATAGTCGATGTTGGCCGGGGCGACCCTTTGGGCCTGGCCGAGACGATCGACCTCGACCACCCATGGCGCAATCGATCCTTGGCTCGATTGCCAAACGAGTCCCCCGGCGAGACCTGCCGACAGCATCAGGCAACCGAACGCCATCAAGCGCCAGTTCTTGGCTTGCACGCGTGCCGATCCAATGCGTTCGTCCCATACCTGCGCTGCCTTTTGGTAGGGTGTGACCGGTTCGGGCATGCGCCCGTAATGAACGGAAGGTCGTTTGAACATGATTATTGCCCCTGAGATCGAGTGGTCCGGTTTGAAGTCGTGCGGCGTCTGGGTTGCGGCGTTCTTGCCCGCGGCAGGTGTTGAAAGCGACGCTCGGCCGTGTCAGCGGTCTCCCTCGGAAAGGTTGACGGAAGCGCCGCTCCCGCCATGGTCACCAGAACGAACGGCATGGCCGGCCGCGGACGCGCCATGCCGAACGGTCTGGGCGCGCTTCATGCGCCGCGCCCAATCGGGTTGCCCCCCTGTGGACGTACTCGCAGCGGGCTCACCCGCTTGCCCGCTGCCGGCGAATGCGGCCGCGGCTCGACGTAAAGGGCTCAACACAGCCGAGCCACCCGCCTCCGCGACGCCCGCAACGCCGCCGCTTCGATACGCCGCGGATGTGCCGCTCACGATGGCGGCCCCACCGCGCCCCGCGCCCGCGAGCGCACCACCAGCGAGACCAGCGCCACCGGCGGCAAGACCGGCACCTGCCGCAACCACGCCACCGGCAGCAAGACCCGTCCCGATCGCGGCGCCGGCGCCGAGTTGCGGTCCGCCTGACACCAGGCCGTTTGCGATTCCCGGACCGAAGATCCCGAGACCCAGCAAGGAGAGCGACGCGAGCACCAGGGTCATAGCATCTTCAATTGTAGGCTGCGCGCCGCCAAATCCCGCCGTGAACTGTGAGAACAGGGTTGAGCCGATGCCGACGATGACGGCCAGGACCAAGACCTTGATCCCGGACGATATGACGTTGCCGAGGACCCGCTCCGCCGTGGAGGCCGTCTTGCCAAACAGGCCAAACGGTATGAGCACGAAGCCGGCCAGCGTCGTCAGCTTGAACTCGATCAGCGTGACAAAGAGCTGGATCGCTAAAATAAAGAAGGCGAGCAGCACCACGACCCATGCGAACAAGAGAACAACGATCTGAACGAAATTCTCGAAGAAGCTGATGTAGCCCATCAGGTTAGAGATCGAATCGAGCATCGGCCTTCCAGCATCGAGCCCGACCTGAGCGATCTTTCCCGGTCGCAGGAAGTCTGATGCGGAGAGGCTTGAACCGGACGCTTTCAAACCAAGCCCGGCAAAGCTCTCGAAGACGATCCTTGCGAGGTTGTTCCAATTGCCAATCAGATACGCAAAGACGCCAACGAAGAGCGTTTTCTTGACGAGACGCGCGATGATGTCCTCGTCCGTGCCCCAACTCCAGAATAACGCGGCAAGCGTGATGTCGATGGCGGCAAGCGTTGTCGCAAGATACCCGACCTCGCCACCCAAGATCCCGAAGCCGTTGTCGATGTAGCGGGTGAATGTCTCAAGGAACTGGTCGATGATGCCGGTGCCGGTCATGGCTTATCCTCCTCGGGCACCGCGGCGGACGGATATCCCTGCGGCATCCGGCTCTGATCTTTTGGCGCGGGTGTCACGCCGGTTTCCGCAGCGGCAGAACCGTCCCGACTGAGAAAGAAGCGACGGCGATTTTCGGCCCAGATTTTCTGGCAATGCTGATAGTCAACTGCATCTTCGGAGGAGACAGTGCGGCAGCGCGCAAGCTCGGAACGGTCGACGTCTTTGGTCTGCTCTGCCGTTGGCGGTGCAGAGGTATTTCCTCCGCCACGAAGCTGGATCGCGCAGCCTGCGACGACCAGCACCCCGACCGACACGAGTAGCGATAGCGCTTTGAATGGGCCTGTATCAGTCATCAGTGGAACATCCGCACGTCCTGGGATTGGTAGCCCTGCCCTGGCGTCAGAAATCGCCGGAGCTGTTCGCGTCCCTGGTCTTGGGCTGCCGCTCGCTGCGCCGCTTCAAGGCTCTGTGCCCTGCCCTGTGCCGCGACAGTGGCGGTGAGATCGGCGAGTTGCTGCGCCTGAAGCGCGAGGATCTGATTGCCGGCCTGGGTTGCCTGCAGCGCGCCGCTGGCACCCTGGCTCGACGTCACGAGCGCCGACGTCTGGACGCGATTGGTATCGAGGTTGTCCACAACGCCAGCCTGGACCCGGAGCGCGTCCTGCAACGCTGCGACCGAGTTTTGCCAGCGCGACTGAGCGTTGCTGATCAGCAGCTGGTTGGACTGGCTGCCGGTCGCCGGCGCATAGCTGGTCGAGAACGCGCGGTCGATCTGCTGGACGTCAAAGGCAATCCTTTGAGCCTGCGCCAACAATTGCTGGGTCCGCTGGATCGAAGATTGCAGTTGCTGGAGCGAGGAATACGGCAGGCTTGCCAGATTCCTGGCCTGGTTGATCAGCATCTGCGCTTCGTTCTGCAACGAGGTGATCTGATTGCTGATCTGCTGCAGCTCGCGTGCGGCGGTCAGCACGTTCTGGACGTAGTTGTTGGGATCGAAGACGATCCATTGCGCTCGTGCCGGCACCGTGACGCAAAGCGTCAGGGCGATCGTGCTGGCCGCGGCAAATAGACCAAGGCGTCTCATTGCGACTTCTCCAGATTGATGAGACCGGGAATCAGGTCCGTGGCCCAGGCAACGCCGCGGTGCTGAAGCCAGGCCGGCACGAACCCGTCAGGTCCATGTTCGGCGAGGAGCTGGGCGATGGCAGCCTGATCGGTCTTGGATGAGGCTGCGGTGAAGGCGAGCGCCACCTCGCCAAGCCCGAGTTCGAACATCCGGTTGCCGCGGCGAGATTGGCAGTAGTAGTCACGCTTGGGCGTTGCCCGGCTCAGAAGCTCGATCTGGCGGTCGTTGAGTCCGAAGCGGCGGTAGATGGCGGTGATCTGCGGTTCGATCGCCCGTTCGTTCGGCAGCAACAAGCGAGTTGGGCAGCTCTCGATGATCGCGGGGGCAATCGCCGAGCCGTCGATGTCCGAAAGCGATTGGGTGGCAAAGACGACGGAGGCGTTCTTCTTGCGAAGCGTCTTCAGCCATTCCCGGAGCTGGCCGGCGAAATCGTCATCGTCGAGGGCAAGCCAGCCTTCATCGACAATGAGAAGCGTGGGACGGCCGTCGAGACGGTCCCCAATACGATGGAAGAGGTACGCGAGGACGGCCGGGGCCGCGCTCGTGCCGATCAACCCTTCGGTCTCGAACGCCTGGACGGATGATTCCCCAAGGCGCTCGAATTCAGCATCAAGCAGGCGTCCGGACGAACCGCCAAGGCAATAGGGTTGCAGAGCGCGTTTCAGGGCGTTTGATTGCAAGAGGACCGACAGCCCCGTAAGCGTACGTTCCTCCCTCGGCGCTGACGCGAGAGATGTCAGCGCCGACCACAGATGGTCCTTGACCTCCGGGGTGATCTCGACCTTTTCCCGTGCCAGGATTGCACCGACCCATTCGGTGGCCCATCCGCGCTCGGAAGGGTCGTCGATCCAGGCCAGCGGCTGCAACGCGACGGGTTGATCGCCTCCGTCAGATAAGGCACCACCGAGATCATGCCAATCGCCCCCCATGGCGAGCGCGGCCGCCCGAATCGAACCGCCAAAGTCGAACGCAAACACTTGGGAGTTCGGGTAGCGGCGGAACTGCATTGCCATCAGCGCCAGCAGGACCGACTTGCCCGCACCTGTCGGCCCCACCACCAGGGTGTGGCCGACGTCACCGACGTGAAGCGAAAACCGGAACGGGGTTGATCCCTCGGTCTTGCCGAACAGCAGCGGCGGAGCGCCAAAATGCAGATCCCGCGCCTCGCCCGCCCATACAGCCGACATCGGAATCATATGGGCGAGGTTGAGGGTCGAGACCGGCGGCTGCCGCACATTGGCGTAAACGTGCCCGGGTAGACTGCCGAGCCAGGCTTCGACGGCGTTCACCGTCTCGATCATGCAGGTGAAATCGTGGCCCTGAATGACCTTTTCGACTAGGCGCAGCTTTTCATCAGCAGCGTTGGCATCACCGTCCCAGACGGTGATGGTCGCGGTGACAAAGGCTTGCCCGATCTGATCCGAACCCAGTTCCTGCAGGGCGGCGTCGGCGTCGAGCGCCTTGTTGTGAGCGTCGGTATCGAGCAGCGCCGATGCCTCGTTGGTCATGACCTCCTTGAGAATGGCCCCAACCGACTTTCGCTTGGCGAACCACTGCCGGCGGATTTTGATCAGCAGCTTGGTGGCATCCGTCTTGTCGAGCATGATCGCCCGGGTCGACCAGCGGTACGAGAATGGCAGGCGATTGAGGTCGTCCAGAATTCCCGGTGTCGTCGCGCCCGGAAAGCCAACGATGGTCAGAACCCGCAGATTGGCTGAGCCCAGCATCGGCTCGAGCCCGCCGGTTAGCGGCTGGTCGGCCAACAACGCATCGATGTACATGGGAATTTCAGGCACGCGAACGCGATGTCGCTTGGTCGAAATCGTCGAGTGCAGATAGGTCAGAATGGCCTGATCATCGAGCCAGGCGCATTCTGGCATGAACCCTTCGAGAAGCCCGAGCACGCGGCTGGTTTGGTCGATAAACCCGCGGAGCACCTCGCGTGCGTCTGCGCCAACAGTGCGATCGCGCCCTTCATAGAGCAGTCGCTCGGCCTTGGCTGCGCCCTCCTCCGGTGGAAGATAAAGGAAGGTCAGGAAATAGCTGGACTCATAGTGCGCACCGGCCTCCTCGAACTGCGCCCTGCGCTCGGCGTCGACCAATGCAGATGCGACGTCCGGAAATGTGCTCGGAGGATAACTACCGGCAAAATGGCGCTGCGCCTCAACGAACACGGCCCAGCCAGATCCCAGGCGGCGAAGCGCGTTGTTCAGACGACCTGCGACACCGACAAGCTCAGCCGGCACCGCACTGTCGAGGTCGGGTCCGCGGAACTTCGCGGTCCGCTGGAACGAGCCGTCCTTGTTCAGGATGATGCCCTCGTCGACGAGGGCTGCCCAAGGCAGGAAGTCGGCAAGGCGCGCATTGGAATGGCGATATTCGGCAAGGTTCATCATGATCGAGAGCTCAGAGGTTGAGATGACCGGGAATGCGCAGATGCCGGCGCACCACATCCACAAACGCGGGATCGCGCCTGGCAGCCCAGACGGCGGCCATGTGACCGATGAACCAGAGGACAAGACCTGCGATCCAGAGCCGCAGTCCAAGTCCAAGGGCTGCCGCCAGTGTGCCGTTGACGATCGCGACCGCCCGCGGCGCACCGCCCATCAGGATCGGATCGGTGAGCGCGCGATGAACGGGCACGACAAAGCCTGTGACCGGCTCGTCCATCAGATCACCACGCCGCCGCCGAAGGAGAAGAACGACAGGAAGAAGCTCGAGGCGGCGAACGCGATCGACAGACCGAATACGATCTGGATCAGCCTGCGGAAGCCACCCGACGAGTCCCCGAACGCGAGGGTAAGCCCGGTGACGACGATGATGATGACGGCGATGATCTTGGCGACCGGCCCCTCGACCGACTGCAGGATCTGATTGAGCGGTTGCTCCCACGGCATGTTCGAGCCGGCGGCCCATGCCGGCGGTGCTGCCAAGAGCACCGCGCCGAAAGCCGCCAACGATGCCCCACGAAAAAAGCGAAATTGCAGACGCATGTCAGTCTCCTGCTGATGAAAGGCTGTAGTCACCGGCGGCTCCAAGCCCCGAGACGATGGCGAGCTCGGAGAGACGACGGTCGGCGCCGCGCCCTGCAAGGACGGCGACGAGGTTGATGGTCTCGGCGATCAGGGCACGCGGAACCGTCATGACGGCTTCCTGGATGAGCTGCTCAAGCCGCCGCAAGGCACCGAGCGCGGTGCCCGCRTGAATCGTGCCGATGCCGCCAGGATGACCGGTGCCCCAAGCTTTGAGCAGATCGAGTGCCTCCGCACCGCGGACCTCGCCAACCGGGATACGATCGGGACGCAGTCGCAGCGAGGACCGAACGAGATCCGATAGCGTCGCCACGCCATCTTTGGTCCGCAATGCTACAAGGTTGGGCGCCTTGCATTGAAGTTCGCGCGTATCTTCGATCAGGAC
>NZ_JBFUES010000245.1:0-10559 GCF_056403875.1 Bradyrhizobium sp. P2_E8 | reverse complement strand
CCCTTCCACCGCATCAACGCGGCCTGCACCTTCTCGCGCTCCGCCTCGCAGGCGAGCACCTTGCAGACCGCGTCGCGGTGATGCGGAAAGTTGGTGTGGCAGCGGACGAAGCGGCCATCGCCGGTCCTGTAGACGCCGGCGATGGCGTCCCAGGCCGGCGGCGGCGGCTTGTCGTCGAGACGCAAATAGCGCTCCGAACGGCATTCGGCCACGGCATGGCGCATGTCGACATGGACGTCCTGCGCCTCACCGCTTCGCAGTCGCCAGATTTCGGCGGCGGCGAGGCCTGCGGCAGCGATTGTGGTTTGGCCGGCGACAGCGACACGAAACGAGGACGGGATCTGCGGCTCCTCCCCGGTCAGCCGTACACGTTCGAGCGCGACAGGATCGCCGCCAACGGAGGTCCAGATACCCTTGAGAATATCGGCGGGGCTTTGCATGGCCGCTTCTCTCCCTTTCGGGCTATTGTTTTAAAGTACGGATCCTTCCGGAAAACCGCTGCCCATTTTTCCGGATCATGCTGTACTTTTCGCGACCATGTCACGATCGCAGAAAGGAATGCAATGGCCGCCATCGATCCCCTTACCGCCGGCGCCGTGTTCATCGCAACGGCGGCCACCGACGCGGTCTATGTCATGTTCACCTCCGCCGTTATCGCGCGCAAGCGCGTGCCGGCGGCGAACTGGAGTGCGGTCTGGTACCTGCTCTCCTCCTACGCGGTGATCAGCTATACCGAAAACGCCTTCTATGTCGCTTTCGCGGCGCTCGGCTCCTGGGCCGGCGCCTACGTCTCGCTGACCTACCTGCACCGCCCGCCCGGCGGCCCGCCGGTGGGGGCGGCGCCGGAGTGAGGTCGTCGCGGTCTTGGCCATCCAGCACGGTGTCATCATCCGCCTTGTGCGCACTTGCGCACTGGGGCGGATGATCCAGTATTCCAGAGATGCCAGAGATAGAACCGAGACGCCGCGGCGTACTGGATACCCCGCTTTCGCGGGRTATGACGCGGAGACCGTATTCAACGCCGTCGCGTAAACCGCTAAAGTCGAACGACCAACAACAAGGAAAACAAACATGGATCTCGGTCTCAAGGGAAAGAACGCCATCGTCCTCGGCGGCACGCGCGGCATCGGGCGGGCGATCGCGGCGACGCTGGCCGGCGAAGGCGCCAATGTCGCGGTATGCGCGCGCAACGCGGATCAGGTTGCGGCCACCGTCGCTGAGCTGAAGGCGAGCGGTATCCGCGCCACCGGCAGCCCGGTCGACGTCACCGACGGCACGGCGCTGAAATCCTGGGTCGAGGGCGCTGCCAAGGAGCTCGGCGGCATCGACATGCTGTTCTCCAATGCCGGCGCGATGGCGCAAGGTCCGGATGCGGCGTCCTGGGAGCAGAACTTCCGGCTCGACGTGCTCGGCGCCGTGCATGCATTCGATGCCGCGCGACCGTTCCTCGAAGCGAGTGGCGAGACAAGCGGTGACGCCGCCTTCGTCATCATCTCCTCGATCTCGGCCGCACAGGCCGATCTCGCGAGCTCCTACGGCCCGATCAAGGCGGCGCTGATCCACATGGCCAAGGGGCTGGCGCGGCAATACGCGAAGAAGAAGATCCGCGTCAACGTGGTCTCGCCCGGCACCGTCTATTTCAAGGGCGGCGTCTGGAACATGATCGAGCAGAACATGCCCGAGCGCTACAAGGATGCGATGAAGCGCAACCCTACCGGCCGCATGGCAACGCCGCAGGAGATCGCAAGCGCCGCGGTGTTTCTGGCAAGCCCGGTGTCGGGGTTCACGACCGGCTCCAATCTCGTCGTGGACGGGGCGATCTCGAACCGGGTGAATTTTTAGAGGGCGCGCTGTCATCGCTCGCGAAGGCGGGCGATCCAGTATTCCAGAGACAGTGCAGCTAGAACCGAGAGGCCGCTGCGTACTGGATACCCCGCCTTCGCGGGGTATGACGACCGAGAGTGAGGGCGATCGCTTCAACAAAACTCGTCATTGCGAGCGTAGCGAAGCAATCCAGACTGCGTCCGCGGAAAGACTCTGGATTGCTTCGCTGCGCTCGCAATGACGGTGTGGCGGCATTCTGCGTCACATCCTCAATGAAAATCCCGCGACGGCGGCAGGATGCGGACGTTGCGGGGGTGGCGCATTTTCTGCGCCGGCGCGTCCGCGTGATCGCGGCGGTCGTCGTTGAGAGGCTCGATCAGCGCGGCGACCAGCACCACGCCGGCGCAGCGGACGCGGCGCCGCTCGTTCTGATGATTGACGTCCTTGCAGGCGACGACGCGCTCGCGCGAAAACATCTCACGCAGGAATTCCATCGGGTGGCCCTTCAGCGACAGCCGGATGGTCTGGTAGTCCGCGACCACCTGCTCGGGGCGCGGCATCACGGGCAATGGCTTTGCGTGCTCGTCGGGCTGCTCACGGGCGGTGGCGGCCTCGAACAGCGGCAACGGCACGCCGTCGGGCAGCCGCCGCACCTGCCACAGCGCCTCGCGGCGATCGAGCCCGAGCGAGCGGAACGCGTCGGCATCGGCAAGCAGGATCAGCGCACGCTTGGGCAGGCCGGTGTCGCGGGCGAAGTCTTCGAGCGAGGTGAAGGGACGGCGGTTGCGGGCGGCGACGATGCGGTCGGCCCAGTCTTCCTTCTTGTCATTCCGGGGCGACGCGCCAGCGTCGAGCCCGGAATCCATTCCGCCAGGCATATGCGGTCCGATGGATTCCGGGTTCGCGCCAAGTGGCGCGCCCCGGAATGACAGCTGGGAGTGTTTCAGGCGCTCCTCATCCTCGTCCAGCCAATGGAAGCCGTCGATCTGGCGGAAGCCCAGGCGTACCGCGCAATATTTGCCGCTCCCCTGCTCCAGCGTGCTCTGCGCAAAGCTGCAGGACACGTCGATGTCGCGGACCTCGACGCCGTTCTTGCGGGCATCGCCGACGATCTGCGCCGGCGCGTAGAAACCCATCGGCTGCGAGTTCAAAAGGCCGCAGCAGAACGCATCCGGATGATAATATTTCAGCCATGACGAAATGTAGACGAGCTGCGCAAAGCTCGCCGCGTGACTCTCAGGAAAGCCGTAACTGCCAAAGCCCTTGATCTGGTCGAAGCAGCTTTTGGCGAAGTTGGGATCGTAGCCGCGCGCGACCATGTTGCCRATCAGTTTGTCCTCGTATGTGCCGATGGTGCCGACATTGCGGAAGGTCGCCATCGAGCGGCGCAGGCCGTTGGCCTCCTCGGGGGTGAATTTGGCCGCCTCGATCGCGATGCGCATCGCCTGCTCCTGGAACAGCGGCACGCCCTTCGTCTTGTGCAACACCCTGTAGAGCTCGTCCGCGGGACCATGCTCGGGTGATGGCGAGGGATAGCTCACCTTCTCCTGGCCGTTCCGCCGCCGCAAATACGGATGCACCATGTCGCCCTGGATCGGCCCCGGCCGCACGATCGCGACCTCGATCACGAGGTCGTAGAACGTCCGCGGCTTCAGGCGCGGCAGCATGTTCATCTGGGCGCGGCTCTCGACCTGGAACACGCCGAGCGACTCCCCGTCACACAGCATGTCGTAGACTTTGGGATCGTCCTGCGGAACGCTCGCCAGAACCCAGTGCTCGCCCTTGTGGCCCGCGATCAGGTCAAAACATTTGCGGATGCAGGTCAGCATGCCGAGCGCAAGCACGTCGACCTTCATCATGTTGAGTGCGTCGACGTCGTCCTTGTCCCATTCGATGAAGGTGCGGTCGTCCATGGCGGCGTTGCCGATCGGCACATAGGTGTCGAGCCGGTCCTGGGTGAGCACATAGCCGCCGACATGCTGGGAGAGATGACGCGGGAATTCGATCAACTCGGTCGCAAGCTCGACCGCGAGGTTGATCATGGGGTTTTGCGGATCGAGCCCGGCCTGCTTGACCTGCATGTCGTTGAGGCCACTGCCCCAGCTCCCCCAGACGGTGTCGGCGAGCGCGGCGGTGACGTCCTCGGTCAGGCCCAGCGCCTTGCCGACGTCGCGGATGGCGCTGCGCGGACGATAATGGATGATCGTGGCGATGRTCGCGGCGCGGTGGCGGCCATAGCGGCGATAGACATATTGCATCACCTCCTCGCGCCGCGAATGTTCGAAATCGACGTCGATGTCGGGCGGCTCCAGCCGCTCCTTGGAAATGAAGCGCTCGAACAAGAGATCGACCTTGGTCGGGTCGACCGAGGTGATGCCGAGCACGTAGCAGACGGCCGAATTCGCCGCCGAGCCGCGGCCCTGGCACAGGATGTTCTGGCTGCGCGCGTAATGGACGATGTCGTGCACGGTGAGGAAGTAGTGCGCGTATTTCAGCTCGGCGATCAGCGCGAGCTCTTTCTTGAGTGTGGCACGCAGTTTGTCATCGATTTCGCCGGCGAAATATTTATCGACGCCCGCCCAGGTCAGATCCTCCAGATGCCCTTGCGCGGTCTTGCCCGGCGGCACCGGCTCGTCCGGATATTGATATTTGAGCTGGTCGAGCGAGAAGTCGATCTTGTTCGCAAAGCGCATGGTCTCCGCGATCGCCCCGGGAAAGTCCCGGAACAGCCGCGACATTTCGCGTGGAGTTTTGAGAAAGCGCTCCGCATTGGCCTCGAGCTTCCGTCCGACCGCCTCGATCGTGGTCTTTTCACGGATGCAAGTCAGCACGTCCTGGAGGGGGCGACGGCCGGGATCGTGATAGAGCACCTCGTTGGTCGCGAGCAGCGGCACCTTTGCTTTTCCCGCGAGATCATCGAGCCGCGCCAGGCGACGCCGGTCGTCGCCGCGATAGACCAGGCTCGCCGCCAGCCACACGCCATCGGCGCGGGTCGCTTTGAGCTTTGCAAGAACATCCAGCGCCTGCGCCGGCTCGAAGCGATGCGGCAGGGTCAGGACCAGAAGCTGGCCTTCCGAAAACGCGAGGAGATCAGGGAAGGTGAGACGACACTCGCCCTTCTCGATCCGCGTGATGTCGTCGCCGCGCTTGCCCCTGGTGAGAAGCTGGCAGAGCCGGCCATAGGCTGCGCGGTCGCGCGGATAGACAAAAATGTCGGGCGTGCCGTCGATGAAGACGATGCGCGCGCCGATCAGCAGCTTTGGCTTGTGCAGCACCTTGTCATTGTCGAGCTCCTTGTAGGCCCGCACCACGCCGGCGAGCGTGTTGTGATCGGCGATGCCGATCGCGGCAATGCCGAGGATGCTCGCCTGATGCACATAGGCGCGCGGATCCGAGCCGCCGCGCAGGAACGAGAAGTTGGTGGTGATGCCGATCTCGGCATAAGCGGACGCGGTCATGCGAAGAGACCGTGCACATACCAGCCGGGAGGAACCGGCTTGCCGTCGTCGTCGAACACCTCCCCCTCGTAAAGACCGTCGCGAAAAATCCAGAAGCGCAGCCCCTCGGCATCCTCGATGCGGAAATAGTCCCGCGTCAACTGCTTGCCGTCCTGCCGCCACCATTCCATGGCGATGCGTTCGGGCCCCTCCACCCGCACCACCGCATGCAGCGCGCGGCGCCAGGTGAATTGATGCGGCGGACCGTCGGGCACGGTCGCGAACGGCACCTTGATCGGCTCAGGCTTGTCGAACAGCCTGAGCGGGCGCAGCGGCGGCTCGCTCTCGACACGGGCCGGCCATTCGGCCTGCATGGCGGCGGCGAGGTGATGCTGCGCCGGCGCGGCCAGCACCGCCTGCTCGGGGATATGGGTATCCTGCGGCAGGTGCACGACGACGCGCTTTCCACCGATCCGCGCGGCGATGCGGTCGATCAGCGCGGCGAGCTCGTCATTGTCGTGGACATGGGCGTCGAGATCGCGCTGCTCCTGCACCACGATCTCGGTGCGGCTCGCCGACAGCCGCACCATGTCGAAGCCGAAGCCGGGATCGAGGGGATCGGCGAGCGCATCGAGCCGCTCGCGGAACAGGCGGTCGATGACGGCGCTTCGCGTCACCGGACGTCCGGTCTCGACCATGATCGCGCGCACCACGCCATCGGTGCGGAAGAAGGCGGCCTCCAGCCGCCGCGCGCCCTTGCCCTGCTTCTCCATGGACGCGATCAACGTGTCGGCGAGCCGCGACAATGTCATCGCGATCATGGTGTCGGTCGCGATCGGCTCGGCAAAGCGCTTCTCCACGATGTAATCAGGCAGCGGCTTTCGCGGATTGATCGGCGCATCGCCCTGCCCCAGCGCGTGCGCGAGCAGCGTGGAGAACCGCGCGCCGAACCGCGCCGTGATCTCGTGGGCGCTGCGCGATGCGACATCGCCGATGGTCTTCAGGCCGGCGCGGCGCAGGCCGGTGGTGATGGCCTCGCCCGCGCCGAGCGCAGACACCGACAGCCGGCTGATCGCCTCCGCCTCCCCGCCATCGGCGACGATGGTGCCTGTGACCTGCCGCGTCAGAGTCCGCGCGCAGACCGAGGTGCCGGCAATCGCCGCGCTGACGGCAAAGCCTTGTCGGCCGAGCGCGCGAACCAGCGTCTGCAACAGCGCAGCTTCCCCGCCGAACAGATGCGCGCAGCCGGTGATATCAAGAAACAGCCCGTGCGGCGGATCGAGCGCAACCAGCGGCGTGAAACGGTCGCACCAGTCGGCGATGTCGCTCAGCGTCTTCGCATCGGCGACGACATCGGCATCGAACACCCGCAAGTCCGGGCACATCGCCCGGGCATTGGCCAAGGGCTGGCCAATATGCAGCCCGAGACGCGACGCCGCATCGTCGAGCGCATGGATCACCAGCGCATTGGTGTCCTTGATGACGACGACGCTTGGCTCGTTGTCCTTATGCAGTCCGGCGCTGCCAAGGAACCGCTGGATCCGCTCGATGGGCAGGTGCGGCAGCCACAGGCTGAGGATACGCCGACGATTCACTGAACTGGCACTCATCACATTTCCATTCCATGATCCACCGGCCGCATGGGCCATGACGATTGCGCAACAGCTCGGCATCGAAGCGCGGCGCGCCCCAGGCGCTCCACATCGAGCCCGGCGGCGAATGCGCCGCACGCAGCATCCATCGTGTCTCCGCGGTCGAGGGCAGCGGCTGCGCGGCCATCCGCAGCAGCAGGCCGGTGACGCCGGAGCCTTGCGCGGCCAGCGTCAGCTTGCGGCTCGCCACGAGATCGAACTGCCGCGTCTCGCCCCAGAGCTCGAGCACGACCGCGCCGAGCGCATCGCAGGCGAGTGCATCGGCCGAAGTACGCAGCGCACTCTCCACATCGGYCGCGCGCACCATCACCACGCGGCGCGGATCGAGGCCGAGTTCGGCGAGTCCGCTCATCGACAGCGCACCGGCTTCTAGCTCCGAAAAATCCTGCCGCACCCACAGCAGCGGCCGGCGTGCGGTCACGCGTCCCGCAACGCCCATGACAAACCCGGTCGCGGYGGCGCCCTGGCGCCCCTCGCAAAACACCTCGTGGATCGCCGCACGCGCAAGTCCGCCCTTCAGCGCGCTGTCGACCTCGCCGTGGCCAAGCGCGACGCGATCGCGCTGATGCACGACCTCCGCCGTCTCGATGCGCTCGATCTGGCCGCGCAGGGTCGCAAGCGCGCTCATGCGTGCGCCGCTCATGCTCGCCGCTCCTTTGAGATAGGTGCCGTGGCTCAAAAATAAGAACCCGCGGCTGGCTCATTTGTTCATGATATGTTCTAATATAAAGCTAACGGCGCCCTGGGAGTCAATCGAATTGGCGCGCCTTCGGATTCATGAGCGGAATCAAGAGGATTCGAGTGCCATGTACCTCGTCACCCTGAACAGCGAGACCGATTTCGACGGCTGGCGCAAAGCCGCTCGCGCATTCGCCCTGCATCACGTCGCCCCGGCGGACGTGGTGTGGCACGTGCAAGGCCAGACGGAAGACCAGATGCCGCCCGGCCTGTCCGAAGCGCCGAGCCTTCCGCCGATCGAGACCGAGAGCACGTTCACCGTGCCGGCCAATTTCATCGAGCTTGCCCGCGTCGCGATCCTGCATTGCGAGGGCGAGCGTTTTGCGCTGCTCTATCGCCTGCTCTGGCGGTTGAAGGTCGATCACGACCTGCTCGCAACGATGAGCGATCCCGACGTGGCGCAGATAATCACGATGGCAGGCGCGGTGCAGCGCGATGCGCAGCGGATGCGCGATCTCGTCCGCTTCCGCGAGATCGGGCGCGAGCAGAAGGCGCATTACGCCGCCTGGTTCGAGCCGGAGCATCACATCGTCGCATTTGCCGCGCCGTTCTTCGCGCGTCGTTTTGCCGACATGCCCTGGTCGATCCTCACGCCTGACGTTTGTGCCCATTGGAACGGTCACGCGATCTCCTTCACGCCTGGAATCAGCCGGACGGAGTGGCCGGCCCCAGGGCGCCTGGAGGAAACCTGGCGGCGCCATTTCCAGCCCGACCGGCTGACGACGACCGACGCGCCGGTGAAGCGCCGGAGGAACCTCCAGGACGCATCGACGCTTGGATCGATACTTGGACCCCTGCTCGCCGATGCCGAACGCTGGACCGGCGGACGGATTTCCCCACGTCCGGAAGCCATCATGGGACACAAAGCAGCCGCCAAGGATCTCGAAGCGCTTCGCGAGGAGGCCGCGCATTGCCGTGCCTGCCCGCTCTACAAGGACGCGACGCAAACCGTGTTCGGCGAAGGCCCGAAAGACGCCACCATCATGCTGGTCGGCGAGCAGCCCGGCGACAAGGAAGACCTCGCCGGCCATCCCTTCGTCGGCCCCGCCGGCCAGATGCTCGACCGCGCGCTGGAGGAAGCCGGCGTCGATCGCAGGAAGGTCTATGTCACCAACGCGGTCAAACACTTCAAATTCGTGCCGCGCGGAAAAATCCGCCTGCATCAGAAGCCGAATACAAAGGAGATCCGGGCATGCCGGCAATGGTATGAGCGGGAGCTGGCGGCCGTTCAACCCGATCTCGTCGTGGCGATGGGCGCCACCGCCGCGCAAAGCGTGTTCGGCAAGATCACCCCGATCGGCAAGACCCGCGGCCGGCTGATCGACCTTCCCGACGGCCGCAAGGCGCTGGTGACGGTGCACCCGTCCTATCTGCTGCGGCTGCCCGACCCCGAAGCCAAAGTGCTGGAATATCAGCGCTTTGTCGAAGATCTGAAGATCGCGGCCAACTTGCAGAAGAAATCCGCGCGCGCCGCCTAAATAACGGCGGGAAAACGCCTTTCAACCACCGCTTGTCATCCAGCCTTCAAATCCATCGCGGACAATACCCTTACCTGAAAGTTAAGGGGCGTCCTGACATGACCGATGTAGCATTCGACCGCGCGGTAGCCGATCCCGCGCCGATCCAGCCGGCCTCTCGGCCAAATCTCGACAAGGGCTTCAATCCGCTGACGATGATCCTGTTCTTCGGCATCCTCGCCGCGGGCCTGCTGTTCGTCGCCTACAGCATCTATGCCGACGTCAACGCGACCGGCACGCGGGTGACGACCTTCCTGCCCTACATCCTGCTGTTCGTCGCGCTGCTGATCGCGCTCGGCTTCGAATTCGTCAACGGCTTCCACGACACCGCCAACGCGGTGGCGACTGTGATCTACACCCATTCGCTGCCGGCCGAAGTCGCCGTGATATGGTCGGGCTTCTTCAACTTCCTCGGCGTGCTGCTGTCCTCCGGCGCGGTCGCCTTCGGCATCGTCTCGCTGCTGCCGGTCGAGCTGATCCTTCAGGTCGGCTCCAGCGCCGGCTTCGCGATGGTGTTCGCGCTGCTGATCGCCGCGATCCTCTGGAACCTCGGTACCTGGTATTTCGGCCTGCCCGCCTCCTCCTCGCACACGCTGATCGGCTCGATCATCGGCGTCGGCATCGCCAACGCCGTGATGCGCGGCCGCGACGGCACCTCGGGCGTGGACTGGAGCAAGGCCACCGAGATCGGCTACGCGCTGCTGCTGTCGCCGCTGTTCGGCTTCATCTGCGCCGCCGTGCTGCTGCTGCTGCTCAAGTTCATCGTGCGCAACCCTGCGCTCTATGCCGCGCCTGAAGGCAACAAGGCGCCGCCGCTCTGGATCCGCGGCCTCCTGATCGCGACCTGCACCGGCGTCAGCTTCGCCCACGGCTCGAACGACGGCCAGAAGGGCATGGGCCTGATCATGCTGATCCTGATCGGCACCGTGCCGACCGCCTACGCGCTCAACCGCGCGCTGCCGGAATCCCAGGTCGCCCAGTTCCAGAAGGTCTCGGAGGGCGCCTCCAAGGTGATCGCGGCCAAGGGCGCCGGTCACTCGATCATAGGCGATCCCCGTCCTGCGGTGACGCAGTACATCACTTCGCACCACATCAGCGAAGGCACCTACCCCTCGCTGTCGGTGCTGGTGAAGGATGTCGGCGACCAGGTCGTGAAGTACGGCTCGCTCAACAAGGTACCGGCGGAAGTGGTCGGCAACACCCGTAACGACATGTACCTGACCTCGGAAGCCATCCGCTTCCTGATGAAGGACAAAGAAAACGACCTCAACAAGGATGAGGTCGCGACCTTGAACGCCTACAAGGGCGGGCTCGATAGCGCCACGAAGTTCATCCCGAACTGGGTGAAGATCGCGGTCGCCATCGCGCTCGGTCTCGGCACCATGATCGGC
>NZ_JBFUES010000244.1:0-8413 GCF_056403875.1 Bradyrhizobium sp. P2_E8 | reverse complement strand
GCCCTCCTGATCCTGTTGAACACCTCGCTGCCGTTCCGGGTTTTCAAGTGCGACAATTTCGAGCCGAGCCCGCAGAAGATGGTGGTCACCGAAGCCGACATCGAAAATCGAACGGTCAGGGAGCTGAAC
This sequence comes from Bradyrhizobium sp. P2_E8, assembly GCF_056403875.1. Classification (NCBI taxonomy): domain Bacteria; kingdom Pseudomonadati; phylum Pseudomonadota; class Alphaproteobacteria; order Hyphomicrobiales; family Nitrobacteraceae; genus Bradyrhizobium; species Bradyrhizobium sp. P2_E8. The sequence continues at coordinate 8,284 of NZ_JBFUES010000244.1, read as the reverse complement.
GCGGAGCCTGCGGCCCAGGAATATTCGCGCATGGTCGGGATCCTGGACGCCAAGCTCGATCCGTTCTCCTTCGCGTCCCACCCCGTGCTGGTGCGCGTCGGCGGCGCCTATTACGCGCGGTCGATCCAGCGCGTCGAACCGGACGGCTCCCTGCATTTCTTCTGCGCCATCGACGAGGGCATGGTGCTGACGGCGGCGACGTCGCGCAGCCTGGTCGGCTCGACCTGCGACACCTTCACCGAGATCCGCGACCAGATCGGAGAGGTCTCGCTCTATATCGGCTTCGAGTGCCTGCTTCGCCGGCTCGACGCCGAGCAGCATCAGCTCGCCCGCGACATGTCCGACCTGTACCGGCAGAACCGGGTCGTCGGCTTTCATACCTATGGGGAGCAGTTCGGCTCCATGCATGTGAACCAAACCTTCACCGGCGTTGCGATCGGAAGGCGCCCGTCGTGACGGACATGTGGCAGGGCCCCGATGCGGTCGACCAGCTACGGCGCGAGGCGGCGAAGCTGAAGAAGATCAATGCCGCGCTGATGTCGCGGGTCGAACGCTCGATGGACCAGCAGCTCAACGCCTTTTCATTGTTCGAAACCGCCATTGCGCTCGACCACAAGGTTCGCGACCGGACTCACCAGTTGCGCGAGGCGCTGCATTCGGTCGAGCGCGCCAATGAGGGGCTCTACCGCGCCAAGCAGCAGGCCGAAGCCGCAAGCTCGCTGAAATCATCGGTGCTGATCTCGGTCACCCACGACCTGTTGCAGCCGCTGAACGCGGCGCGCCTGACGCTGTCGGCGCTGACCGAGATGATGGAATCGCAGGAGGCGGGCCTGCTCATCGACCAGGCCGACCGCTCGCTGCTGATGCTGGAGGACCTGCTGCGGTCGCTGCTGGAGATCGCAAAGCTCGACGCCGGCGCGCTCAAGCCCGACGTGCGGGCGATTGCGCTGGCGCCCCTGTTCCAACAGCTCCGCAACGAATTCGAGCCGGTCGCGGCGCGGCAGGGTCTTTCCCTGCGCATCCGCACCTCGCCGCGCGCGGTGAGGTCGGATGCGATGATGCTGCGGCGGATCCTCCAGAACCTGCTTGCCAATGCCATCCGCTATACCCGCAGCGGCGGCGTCGTCATGGGATGCCGGCTGAAGGGCGACCACATCTGCATCCAGGTCTCCGACACCGGACCTGGAATTGCACAGGCGCAGCAGCAGGCAATCTTCCGCGAATTCCAGCGCGGCGAGGCGACCGCGACCGACCAGGCCGGCTTCGGGCTCGGCCTCTCCATCGTCCGCCGTTTCGCAACCGTGCTCGGGCACGAGGTGCGGCTGTCGTCGCAGGTCGGCAGGGGATCGACCTTCACCCTGGAGCTGGAGCCGGCCGACCTCACTGAGGTCAGCGACGAGGTGCATGAGGTCAAGCTCGCCGAGCGGCACTATAGCGGGCTCGAGGGCGCCAAGATCCTGCTGATCGAAAACGACCCGAACGGCTCGGAGGCGATGGCCGCCCTGCTGGAAGGATGGGGCTGCGACGTCGCGACCACGCGCTCTGCCGCGGATGCGCTGCTGCGCCTCAGCGAGCTCGGCGGCGCACCCGACGCGGTGATCGCCGATCTCCACCTCGATCACGGCGAGAGCGGCCTGTCGGCCATCGCCGACGTCCGCCGGCATCTGACGCTCGACACGCCGGCCATGATCATCACGGCCGACTACTCCGAAAAGGCCGCGAAGGAAGCGAGCCTGCACGGCCTCGAAGTGCTGAAGAAGCCGATCAAGCCCGCCGAGATGCGGGCGCTGCTGTCGTTCCTGCTGAGCTAGCCCGCACGGATAGTCTTCGCTTCGCCCCGCTTGCGGCGGGGCGAGCGCGCATGGCTTCCAATCAAAATGGCGAAAACAACCCCATGCATAGTACCGGTAGTATATTACATTCCGTCACGACCATGACTTACGAGTAAAAAGCGCTCTCAATTTGAAGAGCAAACAGGAGAAGATCGTCTCACTGCTGGTCCGGCCGTGCCCGCTCGCGCCTGGCCGCGGTGTCTCCGGCTGCCAGCGTCGCGAAATCGATTCTGGACATTTCGACGATGGCCTTGGTGCGGCTGAGCACGTTGAGCTTGCGAAGGATGTCGGAGACGTGGACCTTCACCGTGGTCTCCGAAATCTTCAGCTCATAGGCGATCTGCTTGTTTTGCAGGCCACGCTTGAGCATTTCGAGCACGCGCAATTGCTGTGGTGTCAGTTCGTGCAGGCGCTTCAGGAGATCCTGCGCGGGGCAGGACGCACGCAGCGGGCGGACCAGTCCGCGATAGACGGCGGGAACACAGACCGAGCCGCGCAGTACCTCGCCGATCGACTGTGCCAGATCCTGCTTGGACGACGATTTGAGGATGTAGCCGGACACGCCGAGCGACATTGCGCCGGATATGATCTGCCGATCCTGATGCCCGGAGACGATGACGACGGGAATTTTGGGAAACGCCTTGCGGATGCGGATGATGCCCGAAAGACCCGTGGTGCCCGGCATCGACAGATCGAGCAGGATCAGGTCGAACTCGGCGGCCGCCGCGACCTGTTCCAGCGCGCCGTCGATCGACGTCGCCTGAACAACATCGGCCGCAGGCGCCACCATCCGGAGCGCGCCTTCGAGCGCCTCGCGGAACAGCGGATGATCTTCGACGATCAGAAATCGCATCAGGTACGAGCCATTCTGAAGACCTTGAAGACCGTGCCCAGGATACCGCCGAGGCCGGCGTCGAATTGCACGCGTTGAGAATGACTCAGCAGAGACACGCCGGCTTGATCCAGGTCAAGAAGGACACCGCGCGTCATTGCGACCTGCCGCGATCGATCCGCGCATGAGGCCGGCTGCGCGGATCCGGCAGCTCCATCTTGCCGATCTCGATGATCGCCTTGTTGCGGCTGAACAGGCCGAGCTTGCGCAGGATCTCGGTGATATGCGCCTTCACCGTGGATTCGGCGAGCTGAAGCTCCTGGGCGATCTGCCGGTTCGGATAGCCGCGACGCAGGAGGTCGAGCACGCGAAGCTGCTGCGGCGTGAGGTCGCGCAGCTTGACCTCGAGCCCGTTGCCGGCATCGGCCCGCCGCCGCTTCGGCGTTGCCACGAAATCCTTTGGCACCGACACCGATCCGCTCAGCACGCCCTCGATCGATTGTGCCAGCTCGCGCTTCGACGTCGACTTGGGCAGATAGCCTGCGGCGCCCAGCGCCAGCGCCTCGCGGACGACATGCTGGTCCTCCTCGCTGGACACGATGGCGACGGGCAGGCGCGGATAGGCCTCGCGCAAGCGCAGGAAGCCGGAGAAGCCGGTCGCATCCGGCAGCGAGAGGTCGAGCAGCGCGAGATCGATGCCCTGCCCGGCCGACAGGATATGCAGCGCATCCCCGATCGACATCGCTTCGAAGATCTGCGCCTCCGGCAAGGCCAGCCGCACCGCATTGCCGAGCGCCTCGCGAAACAGCGGATGATCGTCGATGATCAGGAAGCTGGTCATGGCGCCTTCCCAACACTGCACCGCACGCGCATCGACCATGGCAGCGGAAGCGGCACATCCAAGCGATAGCCGTCCGGCGCCGGGATGATGCCGGACGGACGCTACCACATCCTCCCGATCGCGTTCGGTCAAGATCGTTCAGTCGTTCGATTCGGACTGGACCGTCAGCAGGAAGGAAAAGATGTGGTCGAACTGGTCGTCGGTGAAGACCTCTTTCCAGGCCGGCATGCCCTTGGTCGGCCGTCCCTCATGCACGGTCGTCCAGTACTTCTCGCGCATCTCGTCGCCGTAGCGGTGACGCAGCAGCCGCAGGTCGATCTTCCGCTCACTCTGGACCGCGTCGGGACCGTGGCAGTGCGCACAGGTTCCGTTGAAGATCTCCTTGCCGGAGCCGACGGCCTCGGTGCCCGGCGCGGCCGCGTCGCCCTTGGTCTCGGTCGCCACCACACTGGCGGTCTGCGTCACACCGGGTCCGGTCCCGGTCGTCGTTCCCACCGGCATCGCCTGGGTCGCCCCGAAGCGCGCCGGCTGACCGGTCGGCAGGCCATATTTCACCGCGAGCGCGCCGATGGTGCTCTGAAGCTGCGGCAGGACGGCATCGACGCGATCACGCAGCTCGGTGGACGTCTTGGCAAAGCCGATCGCCGCGTCCCATGACAGGCCATCGCCCTCGGTGAGCTGGATCTGGTAGCGATCATTGTAGCTGGTCTTGTTCAGCCAGCCTGCGACCGGGCCCCAGATAAAGGCGACGTCGGCCTTGCCCCGATCGAGCGCCTGCATGCCTTCCTCCGGCGACAGCACCGTCACCTTCTGGATGTCGTCGCGGCTCGCGAGCAGGTTTTGCGGCGTGCTGGCGAACTGCACGGCAACGCGCTTGCCCTTGAGGCCGTCGACGCCATCGAGCGCCTGCCCCTTGGCGGCCACGAGGGCATAGCCCTGCTTTGCGAACGCGTTGGAGAAGATCACGGCCGGTCCCATGAAATCCTCGGACCGCGGCAGCCCGATCATGGCGTCGCATTGCTTGCCGAGCAGCGTGACGCGCACGGTGCGCTTGCCGAAATAGGATTTGTACCAGTCGTAGGCGACCGGCCGGCCGAGCGCCTGCGCCAGGGCCTGCCCRATCTCGACATAGAAGCCCGGCTGCGACGGACTATCGCTCGAGAACGGAAGATTGGTCGGATCGGCGCAGAGACGGAGCGGCTGCGCTTCGTCTGCGTGCAGCGAGGGTGGAGCGATCAGCGCGGCACATACGAGCAGGCCTGCGATGGCGCGATTTCGGCTCGCACCGGTGCCAGAATGATTCGGACGCATCCTCGTCTCCCATAGCTTTGTTGGGCCAGAATTCTGTCGAGCCAGGCGCTGCGGCACCAGGCATCGGCCGATGCCGCAGCTAAGGTTTGGAAAAAGCGCGCGCGTATCCGTCACCTCGAGGATACGCGCGCGAGTGGTCACTGGACGGAGAACACGAAGAGCGAACCGCCCTCGGGAGCTGCGGCCGTCATCTTCTTTCCTACCTCGCCCAGGAACGCAGGCAGCGCAGCCGTGCGGCCGACGACGATGGCGACATATTGCTTGCCGTCGACCTGGTAGGTCACCGGACCCGCGCCGATGCCGGAGCCGAGATTCTTGCTCCACAACACCTTGCCGGACTTCGCATCGATGGCGCGGAAATCGCCATGAATGTTGCCGGCAAACACGAGGCCACCGCCGGTGGTCAGCGTGCCGCCGTTGAACGGCAGGTCTTCCTTGATCGACCAGACCTTCTTCTGCGCGACCGGATCCCAGGCCACGAGCTCGCCGAGGAAGCCGCCGGGGCCTTCCTTGGTCGGGAATTCGGCGCCGAGATAGAACACACCGCGCTTGTAGGCGACATCGGAGACCGACCAGTCCATGCAGACATTGTTGGACGGGATGTAGACGAGGCCGGTCTGCGGGTTGAACGACATCGGCTGCCAGTTCTTGCCGCCGATAAGGTTCGGGCAGATGTCCTTGGCGGGATGGTTCGGCCCGGGACGCTTGTCGGGATCCTCGACCGCGCGCATCGTGGCGACGTCCCACTTCTTGGCCCAGTTGGAGAACACGTATTTCTCCGCCGAAAGCACCTTGCCGGTCTCGCGATTGGCGACGAAGAAGTAGCCGTTGCGATCCGCCTTCATCAGCGTCGGAACGGTGCTGCCGCCGATCTTCAGATCCGCGAGCACGGCTTCGTTGACGCCGTCATAGTCCCAGGCATCGGCCGGCGTGGTCTGGATGTGCCACTTGATCTTGCCGGTGTTGGGATCGAACGCCACCGTCGAGGCGGTGTAGAGGTTGGTCAGCTTGCCGAAATTGCCGTCGCCGGTCGAGCGCACCGCCGTGTTCCACGGGCCGGGATTGCTGGTGCCCCAATAGACCGTGTCGCTCTTCGGATCGTAGGAGCCGACCAGCCAGGCCGCGCCGCCGCCATGCTGGGCGGAGTCGCCCTTCCAGGTGTCGCCGCCGGGCTCGTCCGGCGAGGGAACGGTGTAGGTCTGCCACAGCTGCTTGCCGGTGTTGATGTCGAAGGCCTGGAGCGAACCGCGCACGCCATACTCGCCGCCGCCGAAACCGGTGATGACCTTGTCGCGCACGACGAGCGGCGGCGAGGTGATGACCGAACCCTGCTTGTAATCGACCACCTTCGTCGTCCACAGCGCCTTGCCGGTCGCGGCATCGAGCGCCGTCAGCTTGCCGTCGAGTCGGCCGACGAAGATCTTGCCGTCGGCATAGGAGACGCCGCGATTGTTCACGTCGCAGCAGGCGTATTGCAGCACGTCCTCGGGAATATCGGGCTCGTAGGTCCACTTGCGCGCGCCGGTGGCGGCATCGAGCGCGTAGACGTATTTCGGGCCCCAGGAGCTCGAAACGTAGAGCGTGTTGCCGACGACGATCGGCGAGGACTCGTTCGAACGGAGCGAGGCCAGCGAGAACGAATAGGCGAGAGTCAACTTGCCGGCGTTCTCGGTGTTGATCTGCTTCAGCGGGCTGAAGCGCGTGTTGCCGTAGTCGTGGCCGGCAACGGCCCACTGGTTCGAATCGGATTGTGCCTTGAGCAGGGAGTCGTTGGCGCGAACGCCTGATGTAGCGGTGGCCAGCATCGCAACCATCGAGATGCCAGCCAAGAAGCCCTTCGTTCCAAAGGTCATTGTATTCCCTCCGCGGTGTTGTTGTGCACGCCATGTTAGGCGCCTGAGCGCGCTACGCCCGTGATGCGCAGTTCGTCTGCGAGCCATCGTTCGAAATTACAGCATCGCCTCTTCGCGCTTAGTATAGGCGGAAGGTAGTAGTGCAAATCATTGGCGGCTTTCGCCGCTCATCTCCTTGTCCGGGCTCGCGTCTTGCCCTTGTTTTGCAGCTCGAAACGGGCCATCGGATTCCGGCAAAGTCATGCCGCAATCCGATTCGTCCGGTCCACTCAGCGCAGTAGGATGGGCAAAGCGAAGCGTGCCCACCTCTTCTCTCGCAATCGTGGATTGGTAAGTGGTGGGCACGGCGCAAGAGCGCCTTTGCCCACCCTACAGGTTCGCGTCAGGGCGCCGAGGACGACGCGCTGATCACGATGATGGCGCTACCACCGCCGCGAAGTTTTCGAAGAAGTTCGCGGCAAGTTTCCGCGACGTCGAATCGATCAGCCGCGCGCCGAGCTGTGCGAGCTTGCCGCCGATCTGCGCGTCGGCCTCGTAGTGCAGGACGGTGACGTCAGGCGATTCCTCCTCCAGCCTGACCTTCGCGCCGCCCTTGGCAAAGCCTGCGACACCGCCGGCGCCTTCGCCGACGATGCGATAGCCATCGGGCGCATCGATATCGGTCAGCGTCACCTTGCCGCTGAACGTCGCCTTCACCGGACCGACCTTCAGCACCACGGTCGCAATCATCTCCGTCGGCGATGCCATCTCGAGCGATTGGCAGCCGGGAATGCAGCGCCTGAGRACATCGGGATCGTTGAGCGCAGCCCACACCTTGGCTTTCGACGCCGGAATACGCTGACTGTCGTTCATCTGCATCGCTTCCACCCTTTTGACCGTTGCTTGTACGGCTGGACTAGGGCGGCGCCCGGCTGCGATCAATCGCCAGGAAGTACTAGGCCGTGCACCCATGGACCAAGCGGAGCGATGCGGCGCTGGTGCGGCATCGCAATATGTCGCGATGAGCCGCAAGCGGACCTCCGGCTCGTCACTTGCGTTTCGCCGTTGGCTCTGCAAGCTCACGGGCGCTGTCAATGACGAGTTGCACGACCGGGCTGATGGCACGATCCCTAACGGTGACTATCCCGTTTGGTCGACGTGCCGCCGGCAGTTCAACGGACAAGACCTTAAGCGCCGAGCCCCTGGCGAGAAATTTCAGTGCGGAAGCCGGGAAAACCGTGATGAACCGCCCTGTCTCCAGCAGGCTGACCCGCATATGGGGGGAATCGGTGACCACCGTCGCGCGTGGATAGTCAAATCCGCTGGCGCGAAAGGCCTGCGTGATGATCGATCCGATCACGCTCTCCCTGGGTGGAAGCACCCAACGCTCCTCCGCCAGATCGGAGAGCTGGATGTTGCGCCGCCGAGCCCATGGATTTTTTGTACCCGCCGCGACGACATAGCAATCTTCAAATAGAAACTCGAAATGCAGCCGCTCGTCAGCAATCGGGCCGCCGCTCCGCATGATCAACAGATCGACTTTGCGCTCGCTCAGGTCGCGGTGCAGTGTTTCCATGTAGCCGGTCACGAGCTGAAATCTGATCCGCGGATGACGCCGGGACAGCCGATCTACGAG
>NZ_JBFUES010000243.1:0-8416 GCF_056403875.1 Bradyrhizobium sp. P2_E8 | reverse complement strand
GCGCGGACATAGGCGTCGTGATTGCCGGGAATCGTGGTGACGCGGTCGGGCGGCCCGACGCCGTCGAGCCAGGAGCGCGCGGGCGCGAACTCCGCCTCCAGCGCCAGATTGACGAGATCGCCCGTCACCGCGATGTGGTCGGGCGTCTGCGCCCTGACGTCGGCGACGAGTGCGTCGAGCACCTCGCGGCGCTGGTACTTGTGGCGGTTGCGCGTCCAATTGACGTAGCCGAGCGCGCGCTTGCCGGCGAGCTCGATCAGCCGCGGCTTCGGCATGGGCGGCAGATGCGGGTCGGACAGATGGGCGAGCGTGAAGGGAGCCATGGCGCGCGATTGCCTCGCTATTGCGCCGCTGTAATGGCAAGGTCGCGGGCAACGTGCAAGCCAAGCCTCGCGCAAGGCCTGAAGAGGGGACTGAAGAGAGCCTGATGGAAGATCGTCTGAACCGCGTCCGACGGAAGTTCGAGCCGCTGCTGCGGCGAATCTTCCACGCCTATTTCCTGCTGGTTCGCGGCATGACCCTCGGCGTTCGCGCCGTAGTGCTGGATTCCGAGAACCGGGTGTTCCTGGTCAGGCACAGCTACATCTCCGGCTGGTATCTGCCCGGCGGCGGCGTCGATCTCGGCGAGACCATGGAGCAGGCGATGCGGCGCGAGCTCAAGGAGGAGGGTGACATCGACCTCACCGCGGACGCCATGCTGCACGGCATCTTCCTCAACAACCACGTCTCCCGTCGCGACCACGTCGCGGTCTACGTGGTCAGGCAATTCAGGCAGGATCGCCTGCCCGCGCCCAACCACGAGATCGTCGAATGCGGGTTCTTCGCGATCACGGCGCTGCCCGAGGGGACCACGCCAGGGACGCGGTTGCGGATCGCGGAGGTACTGGGCGGCCAGCCCCTGATTGCGACGTGGCGCTGAGGGCGGCCTGTGCTAGTAGTCACCGCGTCTGCGGTCTCGACATATGKACGAGGGATGAAGATTGCCTGAATCGACGAAGTCATGGCCATTTCGGGTCGCCGTGCTGGTTCCCTGTTACAATGAGGAAGCCGCCGTCGCCACGGTCGTCGCCGATTTCCGCAAGGCGCTGCCTGCGGCCGAAGTCTACGTGTACGACAACAACTCGACCGACCGTACCGCGACGATCGCGCGCGAGGCCGGCGCGATTGTGCGTAGCGAACGGCGCCAGGGCAAAGGTCACGTCGTGCGCCGCATGTTCGCGGACATCGAGGCGGACATCTACGTGCTCGTCGATGGTGATGCGACCTACGACGCGCCGAGCGCTCCGTGCATGATCGACAAGCTGCTCGATGAGCATCTGGATATGGTTGTGGGGCTCCGTGTCGATCAATCGCAAGCGGCCTACCGACGCGGTCATCGCATGGGCAACCGGCTGTTCACCGGTTTCCTGGCGTCGACCTTCGGTCATGCCTTCAAGGACATGCTGTCCGGTTACCGCGTGTTCTCGCGCCGCTTCGTCAAATCCTTCCCCGTTTTGTCCGACGGTTTCGAGATCGAGACCGAATTTGCGGTCTATGCGCTGGAATTGTCGCTCCCGGCCGCCGAGGTCGAGACGCCCTATTACGCGCGTCCGGAGGGGTCCTTCTCCAAGCTCAATACCTGGCAGGATGGTTTGCGCATCTTCAACATGATGCTGAAGCTCAACCGATCGGAGCGGCCGCTGCGCTTCTTTTCGGCGATCGGCATCGTCCTCGCGCTGCTGTCGATCGCTCTCGGGCTGCCCGTCGTCATCACCTACCTCGAAACCGGCCTCGTGCCGCGCCTGCCGACCGCCGTGCTCTCCATGGGTCTGATGATCATGGCGCTGCTTTCGGCTTCGTCGGGGCTCGTGCTCGACACCGTGACGCGCGGCCGGCGGGAAATGAAGATGCTCGCCTACCTGTCCCAACCGCCGTTCGGGAGGAACTGAAATGGCCCCGGAGGCGGACGTAATCCCATGGACCACCGCCCTCCGAGGTGATATCCCGCCGACGCCGCCCGACTGTTTTTTCCGACACGAACCGATGATTCCGCTTGAACACGCTGTGACGCGATGAACGATCTCTCACTCACCATCCTGTCCGAAGCCGCCGGCGATGCTCAGGCAATCGAGCGGCTGCACGAACGCACCTTCGGACCCGGCCGCTTTGTGCTGAGCGCCTATCGCATCCGCGAGCACGTCGATCATGTGCTCGAACTGTCCTTCACCGCCCGCGTCGGTACGCTGCTGGTCGGATCCGTGCGGCAATTGCCGATCTGTGTCGGCGACACGCCGGCGCTGCTGCTCGGGCCGCTGACGGTCGAGCCTCCGTTCCGCGGCCGCGGCGTCGGCCGGCAGCTGCTCGAGCGCGCGCTGAAGGATGCGAAGGCGCAGGGCCACCGCCTGGTGCTGCTGGTCGGCGACGAGCCCTATTACAGCCGCGTCGGCTTCAAGCCGGTGCCGAAGGGACGGGTCACGATGCCGGGCCCGGTCGATTACGCCCGGCTCCTCGTCGTCGAACTCGTCGAGGGCGCGTTCGAAGGCGTATCGGGGCCAGTCGGTCCGGACTGGAGCAAGGCGCCAACCTGACGCGCCATCGCGTCGAAGCTCACGTGAGGTAGGGTAGTGCCGGTCGATCAGCAATATTACCGAGAGGTGGCGTCCGGGGGGACGGCGGAAAAGCTGCTCATCGCGGCGCGCGACCGTATATTCCAGGATTTCATCGCCCACATGCAGCCGTCCGCGTCGGACGAGATCCTGGACGTCGGAGTGTCCGACGTGATCAACGACGGCGCAAACGTGCTGGAAAGAAGCTACCCACATCAGCACAAGATCACGGCCTGCGGACTCGGCGAAGGAGTCGAGTTCAAGGCGGCTTTTCCGCTTTGCCGTTACGTGCAGATCGAGCCGAATACACGGCTGCCGTTCGACGACAACGAGTTCGACGTTGCGACGTCCAATGCCGTGCTCGAGCATGCCGGAAGCCACGAAAATCAGAGGCTCCTGGTCAAGGAGCTTTGCCGCGTTGCGAGGCGGGTGTTCGTAACGGTGCCCAACAGGTTCTTTCCGGTCGAGCACCACACGGCCATCCCGCTGGCGCACTACCTGGATGGCACCTTCAGGATCGCCTGCATGATCACCCGCAAGTCGGAATGGACCGACGAGCAGAACCTGATCCTGATGACGCGAAAGCGGCTGCTGGAGTTCACCGCGCTGATCGCCAGGCCGGCGGCGGTGGGCTACACCGGCTTGTCGCTCGGCCCGTTATCGTCCAATCTCTATCTTGCATTCCGCTAAAGCAGCCAGCGCCTCCCGCCGCGGCAAGATTCCAATGAAAAACATCCGTACGAGCAAAGCCGTCTTCGCCGTCTTGTTTCTCGCGATTCTGGTCGGCCATYTCTGGACCATGTTGCGATGGAATGAGGCTCGCGGCGTCTACGACGACATCTGCTACCTGCGGCAGGCGCATCTGTTCCAGAGGTTCGGGCTGGTCGGAGGCTTCGACACCAACCTTGCCCGCGACGACGATGGCTATCTGAAAGCAAAGCTGAAGGCGATCGACTACCCGAAATGGGACGATACGACCGATGCGCCCTGTCACAACTTGATGCCGGCCACAGGGAAGGTCGTCATCCAATACCCGCCGGGTGTCGGCCTCGTGTTGGCGTTGTTTCCGCCAGGTCACCAGGTCGCCCCCATGTACATGCTTGCGACCGCTGTCGTCTTCGGCTTCGCGCTATTTGCCCTCTCTCTCGCGCGCACCACAAGGTCGGTGCTGATGGTCGGGACGTTCGGCTGTCTTGCCATCTACGTGATGGTCAATCCGGTCAAGGCGAGCTATTCGATGGCCCCGACGGCCGTCGTGTGCGCGCTCGCAGGATGTCTCACGGCGCGATGGCTGACGAGCCCGCAATCTCAACCAAGGATCGGGCTGTTGGCATCCATCGGCTTCCTGCTCGGCTTGACGGTCGATTTCCGCCTGGCCAACCTCTTCCTGGCGTCCGGCTATTGTATGTTTCTCCTCGTCGCGTTCCTGGCGGAACGCACGATGCCGCGGTTCTTGCAGGGGGGCGCGTTCGGCATCGCGTTGCTGGCCGGCGTGGTGCCGACCATCGTCTCTTACGCCGTCAATGCCGGCAGCCCGTTCGCGTCGACCTACGGCAACAACCCCGATGTCAGGCCGCTGGATTTCTCGTTCRCGGTGATCCGGGACTATCTCGCCGACCCGCTCCAGACGTTGTTGATCGTTATCGGAATCGCGATCTCGCTCTGGCTGTTGCGGCAGCCGAATGGCGCTCGCCGTGTCGCACAGCTCACGATCGCCAATCTGGCGATCAATCTCGCCTTCTTCCTCACCTATCCGATCGCGACGCCATACTACACCATCCCCATTTCTCTCCTGACGCTGTGGAGCCTGCTGTTTGCCCACCTCTTCCAGGAGGCGGCAGAGGATGCCCCTGAAGCGGCCGCTTGGGCCAAAGCGTGATGAATTCAGGTGGGTGCATCTGCGGCGACAGGTTTGCCCGGAGGGCGTAGCGACGATGCAGGTGCGCCCCGCGGATATCGGTGAGATCGATCATCTCGCGCGCTTGTGGCACGACGTCTGGCATGAATCGCATGTGGCTTTTGCGCCGCCTGAGCTGATCCGACTCCGTACCGTCGCGAGCTTTCGCAATCGGCTCGCGGTCATGCTTCCCGATGTCTGCGTCGTCGGCCCGGCTGGAGCGCCGCTCGGCTTGTGCGCTCTCAGGGGTGACGAATTGTACCAGCTTTTCGTGTTGCCTGCGGCGCACGGGGCGGGTGTGGCGGCGGCGCTGATCACTGATGCGGAAGCACGGCTCGCCGCGCGCGGCGTGGAGCTGGCGTGGCTGGCATGCGCGGTCGGAAACATGCGCGCTGCGCGGTTCTACGAGAAAAGCGGCTGGCACAACGCCGGCACCTTCGTGAAGATGTCGGAGACCTCTAACGGACCGTTCCCCGTGGACCAGTGGCGCTTCGAGAAGCAGCTGGTGTGTGCGACTCCGTGAGTGGGAAGCGCAGCAACCCACCCCATCCTCCGTCATTGCGAGCGTAGCGAAGCAATCCAGAATCTTTCCGCAGAGGCAGCCTGGATTGCTTCGTCGCAAGAGCTCCTCGCAATGATGGTGCGTTTCGGGGCCCGCAGGCCCCGACCCGAGCAACGCTAGAACTTGAAGTTCGCGAACGCCCGCACGCCGATGCCGGGCATCAACACCTCGTCCTTGGTGTAGGACACCGAGTTGYGGATGTTCTCGTTGAGGAGATTGTTGCCGACGATGCCGGCAATCATCTCGCGCGCGCCGAACCAGTTGCGGTCGAGCTTCGTCTTGTAGCTGACCTCGGCCTTCAACAGATTGTAACCCGCCGTCGGCGTCTCCGCGATGACGGCCACGTTGTTCTGCGCGAAGGCGTGCAACAGGTTGACGCGCATCAGCCAGTTGTCGTCGCGCCAGAACACGCCGCCGCCCATTCGCAAGGGCGGAATGCGCGGCACATTGGTGCCGTCGGTGAAGGTGGCGCGGACCACGTCGAGCTGGTTCTCGATGCCCCAGATGCCGCCCTGGAATGCGCCGACATCGAGCTGCGACTGGAATTCGCCGCCGCGGAAATTCGCGTTCCGCTGCGAGTAGACCGCCTGGTTCAGTTCGGCGCCGGGCGTGCCGCAGGAGGCAAAGTCGTCGTCGCACATCACGCCGGTGAGGCGGCGATAGATGAAGTTGTCGAAATGCGTGTAATAGACGGTTGCCTCGAACCGGAACGGCCCCGTCGCCTTGCGCACGCCGACCTCGACCGACTTCGCGGTCTCGATCGTCAGGTTCGGATTGCCGATGTCGAACGTCGCGGTCGCATCGTGCGCGCCGCGCGAGAACAGCTCGGCCGCCTTCGGCGCGCGCTCGACATATTGCGCGGTGATGCTGCCGACCATGCCGCCCGGCAGGTCCTGCAACAGGCCGATGCTGCCGCTCTTCGGCGTGTAGGACGGATTGCGGGCAATCGCCGTCTGCGGCGTGCCATCGGGCAGGAAATCGGCCGGGAAGTCGGGCGTCGTGCCGTGCAGCTCGACATGCTCGATGCGGCCGGCGATCTGCGCCCGCGTCGCCTCGGTGAACTTGAACTCGTTGAAGGCGTAAGCAGCAACGCGCGTGCTGTTGTTGGGGTCCCACAGGCCGTTGAACAGCGTGCCGGGATTGTCCGGGCTCGGCGCACTCAATTCCTGATGCCCGACCTGGAAGCCCAGCGCCGTCGTCACCTCGGCGAAGCGCGCGTTGAACGGCATCAGCTGCACCTCGGTGCGGATCTCCTGCTCCTTGTTGGTGAAGGTCTGCCTGATGCCGTCGCTGTTGGGGTCGGCGGGATCGGCAAGGCCGATCTCGTTGTGCCGGTAGTCGGTCGCGCCGGCCCAGAAGCGGACGGTGTCGATTGCGGCTGTGTCGGGACGGTACTCGCCCTTGACGTTGATCTTGGTCTGGTGGCCGTCGATGCGCGTGTTGTGGTCGGCGCCGTCGATGCCGGGGATGTGGTAGAGCGAGTCGTTCTGCGTGATCGCGGCCCCGATATAGCCGCCCTGGAAGAAGTAGGAGCCGCCGATCGAGGCGCCGTCCGAGCGCGTTGCCGAGTTCGGCTGGCGGCCGTTGGCGACGGATCGCGTCTGGTCGTTCAGATAGGGATAGCTCGGGATGCCATAGTCCGTGGTGGTGCGGCCATAGGCGTCGGCATGGAAGGCGAAATTGCCGCCGCCGGTGTCGAGCAGCACGCCGCTCTCGACGCCGCGATCGACCGAGCTGAACGCCGTACGCGTCTCGGCCGTGACGCAAGGCGAGGTCGCGGCGGTCGCCAGCGGCGCCTTGGTCGGCAGGCCCCAGGTCTGGAACGATGCAGCGCAGCTCGGCAGCGCATCCGGAATCCGGTTGTTGGTGGCGCTGACGACGMCGCCGATCGAGGTGGAGCCGTAGCGGAGCGCAGCCGGCCCGCGCACCACCTCGACCTGGTTGGTCGCGAGCGGATCGATCGGGACGAAGTGATCCTCGCCGAGGTCGGAGGCACCGCCCGAATTGGTGCCGTTCTCGACGATGCCGACGCGGTTGACGTCGAGCCCGCGGATGATCGGCCGGCTGGAGGCGCCGGGCGCGAAGCTCGAGCCGGTGATGCCCGGCTTGGAGAACAGGAGATCGCCGAGCTGGCCGCCGCCCTCGCGGCGGATCTCCTCGTTCGGCACCACCGTGACGGTGGCGAACTGGTTGGTCACGATGGGCAGCACGCCTTGCTGAGGTGTCGCGGCGGTGACTGCTGCCGGTGGTGCAGCTTCGGCCGTGTGTTGTTGGCTGCGCGACCGTCCGCTGCGCGCGATACGGACTGGGCTGCGGGTCGGTACCACCCTCCGCACGATGGGGCTCGGCGCCGTCACGGTGACGGCGGGGATCTCGGTCGACGACTTGTCCTGCGCAGTCTGTTGTACCGGTTGTTGTACTGGTTCTTGGGCGAACGCCGATGTGGTGGCGGCGCCGAGCAGGAGCAGGCTCGCTCCGGCGAGATGCTGCACGCGTCGCAATTCAAATGACATGGTCCTGATTCCAGTCAGGCGCCGTCCGCAAGATGTTTGTTGATCGGAGGCGGCCTGCCGTCGCGGCGCGACGGAATTCGGCTTCAACTTCTCCCGGGCGATCGTCCGCGCGTGGCGCGGCGAGCCCGGGTGTGATCAAGCGATGTCTGGAGTCAGGATGCGGGTGGGGCGCGCGGCTGGAACGCCGTGCCGGCCGATTTCAGATGGATGAACTCGGCGTCGGTGGTGCGGTGGAGCAGCTCGATCGCCTGCGGCAGCTCCAGGAGAGGCGGCGTCGAGAACAGGACGGTGCCCGCCATCGCGACCAATGCGCAGATCGCGCAATTGTCCTCGCCCGGCTGCTCGCGGTCGGGTGCTGCGGGCGATTGCTTCTGGACCGCGGCGCGGTCGTTCGAGGCAACGCCGCTGCTGCCGTCGGTCTGCTGGAGCGAGGACTGGGCGAGGGGGGCGGCCTGGGCGAACCAGTGGCTGTGGCCGAAGGTCAGCGCGAATTGCACCAGCATCGCGAACAACGCGAGCCGGGCGCCGTGCCTGATATTCGACCGGAACCACTTCATCTGGAAACGCCACCCCACATCGCGAGGCATCTCTCCCCGAGATGTCGCGATGTTATAATGTAACATCGCCAGATCGGTCTGTGGATGTCAACGGCAAGCGGATCAACGGGCGCAGGCAGACGATCCGATGTGTCGTTCGGGCAACTAGAGCGAGATGGGTTGAACTCGAATCGAGTTCGGCCAACAGTGGTGTTCTCTCCCTTCCCTCTCCTTCGGGGCAGGGGAATCGCATTTGAGAGCGGTTCCCGCGGCCATCCTTCGAGACGCCCGCTTTAGGCGGGCTCCTCAGGATGAGGGCGGCG
>NZ_JBFUES010000242.1:0-8424 GCF_056403875.1 Bradyrhizobium sp. P2_E8 | reverse complement strand
GGTCTGCTCAAGCTGCTCTCGGTCGAGCTCGACCCGCGCGGCAACGTCAAGGCCAACACGCTCGACTACCAGACCTCGCGCCCGAACGTGTTCACCGCCGGTGACATGCGCCGCGGCCAGTCGCTGGTGGTCTGGGCGATCCGCGAGGGCCGGCTGTGCGCCCGGTCGATCGACACATTCCTGATGGGGAAGACGGATCTGCCGCGCTAGGCGCGGCTCACTCCGCCGCCAGATTTACGAACGGTGTCATCGCCCGCCTTGTGCGCACTCGCGCACTGGAGCGGGCGATCCAGTATTCCAGAGACGTCAAACGTATGCGGATAAGCCGCGGCGTACTGGATGCCCCGGTCAAGCCGGGGCATGACAGCTGAGCGGGTAGCGACGACAGCGCATCAAGGCGCACCTCATCGCTAATTCTGCAGCCTCACCCCCAGCATCACCACCGTGCCCTGCGAGCTCGAGCCCGCCTGGTTCGAATCCAGGATGTCGTGGCGCAGCGTGCCCTTGATCCAGACGTTGCGGTTGAGCTTGTAGATCAGATTGCCTTCGAGCGAGTAGGTCTTGTCGTTGCGGTTCTGGCCCTGGTAGTCGTAGGTGCCGTAGGTGAACTTGCCCACTGCTGTAAGCCAGCGGCGGAAATCGTGATCGACTTCGGCGGCGTAGGTGTGCACCAGCACGCCGGAGGAGCCGGCGACGGTGGTCTCGGCGATCTGCGTGTCGGTGACGAATTTGACTGTGGTCAGCCCGCTGGCGTTCCAGATCAGCGAGCCCGACGTGAGGAAGCCCGAGAGCTGGCTGAGGCGCGGGTCGACATAGTTGCGCGCGGAATAGCCGACCGAGACCTCTCCCGTGAGGATGCGCGAGAACTCGAAGGACGTGCCGACCTTGCCATAGCCGCCGTTTGAATCACGGAAATAGCCGTTGCGATCGGCGGGCTGGTCGTGCACGCGGGTGTCGCCCTGGATCTCGACGAACGGCTTCAGGCCCGGCTTCAGCTCGTAGGAGAAGCGGCCGACGCCGCCATACTGGTTGAAGTCGCGATCGCCGTTGCTGGAGGTCGAGCCATCGGTGAGCTTGGAGTCGGTGTAGGCGGTGCGATCCACGGTGGCGCCGGCCGCGACCTGGAAGCGGTTGAAGGTCTGATCGAAGCCGACGGTGGTGCCATAGGTGGCGTAGACAGGATATTTCTGAAGGCCGGTCTGCACGTTCGGGCTGCCGGGATTGTCGGTGGCGAGCCGCAGGCGGAGCTGCGAGGTCAGCTTGAGGTCGCGGTCGACGTCGATGCGGCCGTCGACATGGCCGGTGAAGTCGGGGCGGTCGATCTCGACCGGCGAGGGCGAGGGAAAGCCGTCGATCGTTACCGGCATGTTGTTGGTGTAGCCCGAGAACGAGCCGCGCAAATCGGCGACCAGCGCGTGGCGCTCCCAGTCGGACACCACGAGGAGGTCGGGCGCGACGACATAGACCGGCGAGCCGACCGGCTTGTTCAGACGCGCCGGGTTGGTGTCATAGCCGGCGGAGAGCTCGAGCCCGCCCTTGATCAGGAAGCTGCCGGCATAATCGCCGACCGCGCCGAACGGATCCTCGTCCAGCTTGAGGCGGCGGCGCAGCGGCTGGCCGGGCACGCTGCCGGCCATCGCCGGCGGCACCGGCACCTTGTGCGCGGTCTCGGACGGCGGCGACGCGATGCGCGGCGGGCCGAGCGTCCTGTCCGGCGTTGCCGGCGGCACCGGCGAGCCGGGCCCGACCGGGCGCTTCGGCTTCGGCTGCCCGGGATAGAACTTGGGCTGCTGCCGCTTGCGGTTGAGCGAGTCGTAACCCGAGCCTCTGGCGCCGTTGGCGGCCGGCAGACCGTAGGTCGGGACCTGGCCGACGCGCGAAGTCGCCGGCGCCTGCTGCCGCTTGCGCGGATCGGCGTTGGGATCGGGCAGCACCGGAAGCGCGTCCGAAGGCGCCTGCGGTACGCCCGCCGTGCGGCGCGTGGGCAACGTGTCGGGCGCGGCGAAACCGCCGCGGTTGGGATTGAACAGGTCGGGCGTGAGGCTCTGGGCGGCCACTGGGCCGCTTTGCAGGGCCGTCAGCGCAAGACACGGCAAAGCCGCGCACAGGAAATGCGCGCGTTTGCTCCGGCCCGTGCCTGGAGACGACCCCACGATGGAATTACCCCAACGAAATCAAACACTTTCGCGATTGTCCCCGCCGACTGGCAGAAACCATCGTTAATGGACTTAAAACAATTATGGTTAATGACCCGTTGAGGGGCGGGGCGGCCGCGTCGCCTGATACGCCGAGGCATGCTAAAGCAGGCGCCAATGGGCCATCGCCCCTCCTCCCTGGACCTGTACATGCCGAGTTCGAAACCGCTGATGACCCAATCATCCGGCCCCATTCCTACAAGCGTCGAATCCGCGCTCCGCACGCTGGAGACCGAGAGCGGCGGCATCAACTCGCTCGCCGCCGCGCTGCGCGGCCCGCTGGGTGCGACCTTCGCCAAGGCGGTCGACCTGATCCGACAGGCCAAGGGCCGCGTCATCGTCACCGGGCTCGGCAAGTCAGGCCATATGGGCCGCAAGATCGCGGCGACGCTGGCCTCGACCGGCACGCCCGCCTTCTTCGTTCACACCGCTGAAGCCGGCCACGGCGACCTCGGCATGATCACCACCGACGACGTCATCATGGCGCTGTCCTGGTCCGGCGAGCAGCCGGAGATGAAGAACCTCGTGAACTATTCGGCGCGCTTTGCGATCCCCATGATCGCGGTGACGTCGAACGCGGCGTCCTCGCTCGGACAGGCCGCCGACCTCGTGATCGAGCTGCCGAAGGCCCGCGAGGCCTGCCCGCACAATCTGGCCCCGACCACCTCGACCCTGATGCAGGCCGCGATCGGCGATGCGCTCGCGATCGCGCTGCTCGAAAGCCGCGGCTTCACGGCGCTCGAGTTCGCGCATTTCCACCCCGGCGGCAAGCTCGGTGCAATGCTGAAATTCGTTCGCGACTACATGCGCACCGGCGCGGAGATCCCGCTCAAGCCGCTCGGCACCGAGATGTCGGAGGCCGTGGTCGAGATGTCGGCCAAGGGCCTCGGCTGCGTCTGCATCGTCAATGACGCGAACGAGGCCGTCGGCATCATCACCGACGGCGATCTGCGCCGCCACATGCGGCCCGACCTGCTGACGGTCACGGTCGACGACATCATGACCAGGCAGCCGAAGACCGTGCCGCCCTCGATGCTCGCCACCGAGATGATCGAGGTGCTGAACACCCGCAAGATCACGACGCTGCTGGTGACCGAGGCGGACAAGGTCGTGGGCATCGTCCACCTGCACGATCTGCTCCGCGCGGGCGTGGCGTAAAGCACGCTCTCTCCGCGCCGTCATTCCGGGGCGCGCCCTCTTTGGGCGCGAGCCCGGAATCCATTCATCTCCGAGGTTGCTGCCCGATGGATTCCGGGCTCGCGACTTCGTCGCGCCCCGGAATGACGGGGCTAGAGCTGCGGAAACCGCGCCGCCTTCTCCTCCAGCGGCAGCCTCAGGCCGTTCGCCAGATACGACACGGTGCGATAGAAGCCGCACAGCAGCATGACCTCCAGGATCTGCGCCTCGTCGTAATGCGCCGCGAGCGCGGCGAATTCCGCATCGGTGAACGTCGCGCGGTGATGCAGCGCGTCGACGGCTGCGATCAGCGCCTGCTCGCCCGGTGACCAGCACGGCGACGTCGCATCGCCCTCTACGGTGGCGCGGACCTCGTCCTCGGTGAGGCGCGCCGGACCGGCAAAGACCGCGACATGCACGCCCCATTCATATTCGCATTTGTTCAGCGCGCAGGTGCGGTCGATGACGATCTCGCGTTCGCGCAACGACAGCGGCCCGGGATCGAGCAGGCCGCCGGCGCGGAACTTGTCCCAGGCGCGGCTGTGGCCCGCCATCACCCGGAACAGCAGCAGCGGCGGCGCGCCGCGCATGATGCGGTCGAACTGCGCCTGGATCTCCGGGGGATAAGGTGGCGCGAGCGGCGCAATACGCGGTGTGGCCTGGGACATCGGCCGTCTCCCTTGCTACGATTATCGTAGCACGACGCTACATTATATGTAGCAATAGGCAAGAGGGCGACGATGGCGAAACAGGCCGGATCGACAACACGCGGCGTCCGCGGCTCACGCACGGGACGGCCGATCATGGCGCTGCTCGACCTGCTCGGCCGGCGCTGGACCTTGCGGATCCTGTGGGAGTTGCGCGACGCCCCCCTCACCTCCCGCAGCTTGCGCACCGCCTGTGACGAGGTCTCGCCGACAGTGCTGCAAGCGCGGCTGGACGATCTGCGCGAGGCGGAGTTCGTGGAGCTCGGCGAAGGCGGAGGCTACGGGCTGACGCCGCTCGGGCGGGATTTGTGCGAGACGTTCATGCCGCTGCACCGGTTTGCGGAGAAGTGGAAGGGCTCTTCCCGCTTGCGGGGCCGCGACGAGCTTCGCTCGCGCTGAGAGGATCGGGGTGAGGGGGAGCCTCCGCGCAGACGGTGAGAGACGACTCGCGGAGAGCCCCCCTCACCCGGATTGCATCTACGATGCAATCTGGCCTCTCCCCGCAAGCGGGGAGAGGCGAAGGGTCCTCACGCCACCGCCACCGTCAGATTCACGCCGTCGACCTGCACCACCTTCACGCGCGTCCCGGCCGGCGTATCTGGACCTGCGACGCGCCAGACCGTGTCGCCGATGCGCATGGTGCCGTTGCCGTCGATGATCGGCTTCTCGAGCGTGAACTCGCGGCCGAGCAGCGCCTCGGTACGCTTGTTGAGGAAGGGGCTTCCGCTCGCATCCGGATTCGGCCGCGAGAGGCGACGCCACACCGGCACGGCGGCTGCCGCGAAGATCGCGAACATCACCAGCTGCACCTGCCAGGATACGGCGACGGTGAACGAGATCAGCCCGACCAGCAGCGCGGCGAGCCCGAGCCAGAACAGGAATACGCCCGGCGCCAGCACTTCCAGCCCCATCAGGATGAAGCCGAAGATCAGCCAGTTCCAGGTGCCGAGCGATACGAACATGTCGGTCATGACACGACCTCTCTCAATGGTGCGGTTACGGCACCGCTGGCGGCATCGGACCGGACGACGGCACCGAGCCGCCGCGACGGGCCGCGGCAGCGGCGGATGCCGCACTCTCGCCGAACGTCGCCTTGGCGATCTCGCCGATGCCGGCAAGCGAGCCCAGCATGCTCATCGCCTCGACCGGAAGCATGATGACCTTCTGGTTCGGCGAGTCCGCCAGTTGCCCGAACGCCTTGATATACTTGTCGGCGATGAAATAGTTCAACGCCGCGACATCGCCCTTGGCGATGGCTTCGCTGACCATCTGCGTCGCCTTGGCCTCGGCCTCGGCGGACCGCTCGCGGGCCTCGGCGTCGCGGAACGCGGCTTCCTTGCGGCCTTCTGCCTGGAGAATCTGGCCCTGCTTGGCGCCCTCGGCGCGCAGGATCTCCGACTGCCGCTGGCCTTCGGCGGCGAGAATGTCGGCGCGCTTGACGCGCTCGGCCTTCATCTGCCGGCCCATCGCCTCGACGAGATCGGCGGGCGGCACGATGTCCTTGATCTCGATGCGGTTGACCTTCAGGCCCCAGGGCGAGACCGCGGCATCGACCACGCGCAAGAGGCGCTCGTTGATCTCGTCGCGGTGCGACAGCACCTGGTCGAGATCCATCGCGCCCATCACCGAGCGGATGTTGGTCATGGTCAGGACGGTGATGGCCTGGGTCAGGTTGGAGACCTCGTAGCTCGCCTTGGCGGCGTCGAACACCTGGTAGAAGGCGACGCCGTCCACCGTCACGGTGGCGTTGTCCTTGGTGATCACCTCCTGCTCGGGAATGTCGATCACCTGCTCCATCATGTTGATCTTGCGCCCGACGCGATCGAAATAGGGCACGATCAGGTTGAGCCCGGGGCTCAGCGTCTGGGTGTATTTTCCGAACCGCTCGATGGTCCAGTCATAACCCTGCGGCACCGTCTTCACGCCGGCAATCAGCGTGACGATGACGAGCAAAACCAGAACAATCGCGAAAATGTCGAAACCGCTCATATTTCCTCCAAGGCAGGAAAAAGCCCTTTCCCGCGCTGTCATTGGTCGGGATCGCAACCCTACCGGTTCAGCGGTCGCGATTCACGTCGGCATTCGGACGATTCTGCACAAGACGCAGCAGCAGGGAACGGTCACGATAAGTATTTCCGAAAGGCTCTTGAAAGCGTCCGGGCGCAGACCTAGCGGCGAACGTTAACGAATCTGGGCATGTGTCCGTCGCGGACGACCTTATTCGATGACATCGTTCGCTGTTGCAAGCAGGCTTGGAGGAATGGTGACGCCAAGCGCCTTGGCGGTCTTGAGGTTGACCGCGAGCTCGAACTTGGTGGGGTTCTGCAYCGGCAGGTCGGCAGGCCGCGCACCCTTCAGGATGCGATCGATGTAGTTGGCGGCGTGGCGGAGCTGCTCGGTGCTGTCGGTGCTGTAGGACATCAGCCCGCCCTCGTCGACGAAGGTACGGCTCCAGAACACCGCAGGCACGCGCGCCTCGGCGATCGCCGCGAGCAGATGCGCGCGGTTGGCCATCGTGTAGAAGTCCGGCAGGATCAGCAGGCCGCCGTCCTTGCGCGAGGCCAGCGCCGCGATCGAGGCTGCGTCATGGACCGGCGCGGTCTCGACGGTCACATGAAGCGTCCGTGCTGCGTCCTCGATCGTGCGCAGCATGAGGGCAGCGAACGGCGCAGTGGCGGGATTGTAGACGACGCAGACGCGGGACACTTTCGGCGTCACTTGCGTCAACATCTCCAGCCATTTGCCGGCCAGCGGGCCGTCGTAATCGGTGAAGCCGGTGATGTTGCCGCCGGGATGGGCGAGGTTTTCGACAAAGCCCTGGCTGACGGGATCGGTCACCACGGCGAACACGATCGGGATCGTCGCGGTGCGCCGGCGCAGCTCTTCGACCGAGGGCGTGCCGATCGCGAGCAGGATGTCGGGCTTGAGCGCGATCAGCTCCTCGGCGAGCCCGGCGATCCGCGCCCGGTCGCCGGCGCCGCTGCGCCAGTCGATCCTGAGATTGTCGTGCTCTTTCCAGCCATGGGCGGCGAGCGCCTCGACCAGGATGGCGCTGCGCGTCTGCCCGATCGCATCGTCGGCGGCCGTGACCGAGAGCACGCCGAGCCGCCGCGCCGGTTGCTGCGCCAGTGCCGGGGACGGCAGCGCCGCGATCATTCCAACAAGCCCCAACACCTCGCGGCGGTTCATGGGGAGCCCATCAAATCCAACCCTGGAGCTCGCGGAGCACCAGGGTGCGGATCACGTCCATACCGGGTTCGCTGTCGTTGAGGCAGGGGATCGCGGAAAACTGCTCGCCGCCATTGTGCTTGAAGATCTCGGCATTCTCCTGCGCGATCTCCTCCAGCGTCTCCAGGCAGTCGGCGGCAAAGCCCGGCGTCACCACCGCGATGCGGCGTACGCCCTCTTTGGCGAGCCGCTCCATCGTCTTGTCGGTGTAGGGCTGGAGCCACTCGTCATTGCCGAAGCGCGACTGGAATGTCAGCAGCAGCTTCGTCGCGTCCATGCCGAGCCGGCGGCGCAGCGCCTCGGTCGTGGCGATGCAATGCTCCTGATAGGGATCGCCCTTGTCGACATAGGATTTCGGCATGCCGTGGAAGGRGGCGACGATCAGCTCCGGCTCGAACGGCAGGGTTGCCAGATGCGTCTTGATCGAGACGGCGAGCGCCTCGATATAGGACTCGTCCTCGTAGTACGGCGGCGTCACCCGCAGCGTCGGCTGCGCACGCAGGCGGGCGAGCACGCGGAACACCTCGTCGCAGACGGTCGCCGAGGTCGAGGCGGAATATTGCGGATAAAGGGGGACGGCGAGGATGCGGTCGCATCCCTGCGCGATCAGCGCGTCGATGCCCGACCTGATCGAAGGATTGCCGTAGCGCATCGCCCAGTCCACGACGACGTGATCGCGATCCGACAGCGCGGCCGCGAGCTTGTCGGCTTGCGACCGCGTGATGGTCTTCAGCGGGGACTCGTTCTTCTCGTTGTTCCAGATCTTCTGGTAGTCGAGCGCCTTGGTGCGCGGACGGCTGCGCAGGATGATCCCGTTCAGCACGAACTGCCAGATCAGGCCCTGGTCCTCGATGACCCGGGCGTCCGAGAGGAATTCCTTGAGATAGACCCGCACGCCCGGCGCATCGGCCGTATCGGGCGTGCCGAGATTSACCAGGAGCACGCCGACCCGTTTCTGGCCGGACTGGACGGCTGGCTGCGCGGTCTCGTTGAGGGCGACGGTCGTCATGATCAGTTGCGTCGCGCGTTGCACCGAACTTGTCAAGATGAGCCCGGTTTCGCTAGGGTCGCACCCAAGCGGGGGAGGGAAGATGACACTCGCGGAATGGTGCGTGTTC
>NZ_JBFUES010000241.1:0-8469 GCF_056403875.1 Bradyrhizobium sp. P2_E8 | reverse complement strand
TCTCAATCCCCTCGCTATTGGATACGGCTATGGCTCAGGTTGCGGTAAGCGGCAGATTGTTCTGCCGGGCCGTTGTGGTGGATGCCGGCCTGGTCCCGTCATGGCGACCAAGTTGCTGCGTCCTCCAGGCTTTCATTCTTTTCCCGCGCTCGAAGTCTCGCAGGTTGGACCCGCGGCGGTGGCCGAAAAAACCGGGGCAACGGCACAAAATTGCGAAGATGCGCCCATTTGTAGTGTTTCGGACCTGCCATCTGCCGGCCCCTTACGCATGCCTATTTTTATTGCAGTGCGGTGCGCACATCCGCATCGGCCAGAGTCTCGTCAAGAATCATGGCGGTGCGCTCGACGATGGCTTCGATGTCGGACTCGGAGCAGCAGAGCGGCGGCGCATAGCCGAGCACGCCTGTCGGGAAGGCGCGGATGATGAGGCCGTTGTTCCAGGCGCGGTCGAAGATCCGCCGCGCCGGTTCGGCCGCGGCGGGGAGCGGCGTCTTGCGTTGTTTGTCGGTGACGAGTTCGATCGCGGCCAGCATGCCGCGGCCGCGCACGTCGCCCACCAGGGGATGATCCTTTAACGATTGAAGGCCGGCCATCAGACGTGCACCGGCTTTCGCGCCATTCGCAAGCAAGCCGCTCTCATAGAGATGCAGCACCTCCAGGGCCACCGCGGCACTGACGGGATGGGCGGAGTAAGTATATCCGTGTCCAACCGCGCTTGCACCCGCCCCATCGGCGATCGTGTCGTAGACATGATCCGACAGGAAGACTGCACCCATTGGCACATACCCGGAGGTCAGTCCCTTGGCGACGGTCATGAGGTCCGGGACGACGTCGTCCTCGCTGCAGGCGAAAAGTGGACCCGTCCTGCCGAACCCGGTAATGACCTCGTCCGCCACGAAGAGAATGCCATAATCCCGGCACCGTGCGCGCATCGCTTTCATCCAGCCTTTGGGCGGCACGAGCACGCCACCCGATCCTTGGATCGGCTCGGCATAGAATGCGGCGACGCGATGTGGACCGCCGATCTCCGCGATCTTCGCCTCGAGCGCTGCCAGCGAGGCCGCGATGATGGCATCTTCATCCTGCCCGGCAGGATTCCGATAGACATAGTGCGAGGGGATCGTGTGCTGCCAGCTGAGCGGCACGCCGAAACCGGCATGGAMGGCGGGCAGGGCTGTCAACCCGGCGCCGACCGTTGAGGACCCATGATATCCCTGCTCGACGGAGATGAATTGGTCGCGTTGCGGTTCGCGTCGGGCGTGCCAGTAGTAGCGGATGAAACGTACCGAGCTGTCGACGGCATCCGAACCGCCCAGCGTGAAGTAGATGTGGTTCAGGTCACCGGGAGTCCGCTGTGCCAATTCCGCCGCGAGCCGGATCGCCGGCTCCGAGCCAAGGCTGAAATAGCCCGTTGCGTAGGGAAGCTCACGCATCTGCCTGGAAGCGGCCGCAACGATGCTCTCGTGCCCATAGCCGGCATTGACACACCAGAGCCCGGCGAAGCCGTCAACGAGTTGGTGTCCGGAGGCGTCGGTCACCGTTGCTCCCTTGGCCGATTTCAGCACCCTGACCCCGGCGGCCTCGTGACCCCGGTAGGAGGCGACCGGGTGGATGAGATGGGCCCGATCGAGCTCGATGAGAGAATTGCTGAGCATTAACGATCTCCGCTTATCCGAAAGCCTGGCTGGCAAGGGCGAACGTGGTGAGCGGCGCGCCGCTGGATCGCGGAATGACGGGGCGCTGCATGGCAACGCCTTCGTCCACGCGGACGAGGCCTTTATCCGTGAGCCAGGACCCTAATTGGGGTGTCTCGGCGGTATCCACGCGAACGAACTGTCCTTCCCGCTCGGCCATGAAATAGGCGAGCAGAGCCGTCGCGTCGTCGGCGTTGGCGGCCACGACGGGGCCGATCACCTCACCCCTGCCGAAGGCACGTACGGCTGCAAATCCGGCAATCCGGAAGCCGTCAACGAGTACCGCGAGGCGACCGACCTTCGCAAGAACACGAAGCAGATCCTCGCGGTCTGCACCGCTCGCGCTTCTGTCGAGTTCGATGATCTCGGATATCTCGCGCGCCTCTGGCGGCCGGACATGCGTGGGAAGCGCGACGCGCCGAACCTGTCCCTGATGCTGGACGATGGTGCCGGTTTCGCGAAAGCCGAGCTTGTGATAGAGCGCCAAACCCTCGCGCGTTGCAATGAGCCTTAGCGCGCGCGATCCCGCCAGAGCGATCACTGCCTCCATGAGCTTGCGGCCCAATCCACGCCCGCGTGCGGCTTCATCGACCAGGACCATGTTGATGGTTGCGACATCGCGCTTGTACGGCGTCATCAGAACCGTCCCGAGCACGGTTGTGGCATTCGCATCCACCGCGACGATTCCCGTGCTGAGGGTGAGTGCCAATTGCCAGTCCTCGATGCGGTGCGGCCAATTGGCTTGACGTGAAAGGCGTGTGGCGCCTGCGAGATGTTCGGGCCCGAAGGCGATGAGCGAGATGGAGCTCTGCGTCATTAGCTCGTTTCCATTGTCCGGCTCCAGTCTCCTGTGTAAGGGACGGGCAGATCGTCTGAAGGTCACCGCGTGAACGATATCTTCGACTGCAGCCGGCGGAAAAGCCGCATCTTATGCCGCACAGGCGCTCTATGTTTGCAGCTGTGAAATCGCGCAAGCGCGCCAGGATGAGGATGATGAGCCATTTTCGCCCGAAATACATAACTTTCGACTGCTACGGGACGCTGACGAACTTCCGCATGGCAGACGCGGCGCAGGATCTCTATGGCGCTCTGCTACCCCAACCGCGGATGACTGAATTCGTCAGAGACTTCGCGGCGTATCGGCTCGACGAGGTTCTCGGCGACTGGAAGCCTTATGCCGAGGTTATTCACAACGCGCTCGAGCGCGCCTGCAAGCGCAACGGTGTCGCCTTCAAGGTAGAGCATGCGCAGATGGTCTACGACCGCGTACCGACCTGGGGGCCGCATCCCGACGTTCCCGCTGGCCTGTCCAGGATTGCCAATAAAATACCGCTGGTCATCCTCTCGAACGCCATGAATGTGCAGCTCCCTTCCAACGTGGCGAAGCTTGGCGCGCCCTTCCACGCGGTGTTCACGGCCGAACAGGCGAGATCCTACAAGCCGCGCATGAAGGGCTTTGAATACATGTTTGATGCGCTGGGCTGCGGGCCCGAGGACGTAGCACACTGCTCTTCCTCGTTCCGTTATGACTTGATGACGGCCCATGATCTCGGCATCAAGAACAAGGTGTGGGTTAATCGCGGGCACGAGCCCGCCAACCCATATTACGGCTATGTTGAAATCAGGGACATTGCCGGCCTGCCGGATGTGTTCGGCCTCTAAGCCCACGGATCTGCGGTGAAATACGTCTCTTATTGGCATGACACCGCACCGGCCTTCAGCGGTGGCGCTGAAGGGGCGGTCGAGGGGCATTACGATGTTGCGGTGATCGGCGGTGGCTTCACAGGCCTGGGAGCCGCGCGACAGCTCGCGAAGGCGGGCACCAGGGTTGTTGTGCTCGAGGCCGACCGGGTGAGCTGCGGAGCGTCAGGCCGGAACGGCGGACACCTCAATAACGGTCTGGCTCATAGCTATCTTGCCGCCAAGACGGAGTTGGGCCAGGAGCGAGCTATCGCGCTTTATCGTGCGCTCGATGCTTCGATCGACACTCTCGAGGCGCTGATCGCGGAGGAGGGGATTGAATGCAGTTTCCGCCGCGCCGGCAAGCTGAAGCTCGCTTCCAAGCCGAAGCACTTCGATGCAATCGCGCGGAATTTCGAGGCGGTCCATCGCGAGGTGGATCCGGAGACCGCGTTGCTCTCCGCCCAGGATCTGAGCTCTGAGGTGGGTTCGCCCTTCTTCGGCGCGATGCTCTCGAAGAAGAGCGCCATGATGCATATGGGACGCTATGGCATCGGGCTGGCCGAGGCAGCCAAACGCCGCGGTGCCGTCATCTTCGAGAAGGCGGCGGTCATCGCCCAGGCGCGGGAAGGGTCGCGCCACCGCCTGACGACGTCGCGCGGCAGCGTCACCGCCGATCAGGTGGTGCTGGCCACGGGCGCCTACACCACGCCGAATTTCGGCTACTTCAGACGGCGCATCGTCACGGTCGGCAGCTTCATCATAGCGACCGGTCCGCTGGACGCGGCTGAAGTCGCAGCCACGATGCCCGGCAACCGTACTTGCGTCAATTCGATGAACGTCGGCAATTATTTTCGGCTTGCGCCCGACAATCGCTTGATTTTCGGCGGACGCGCGCGGTTCTCGGCGACCTCAGACCAGCGGTCCGACGCCAAGAGCGGCGCCGTTCTCGCCGACAGTCTCACGCGAATTTTTCCGCAACTCGCCGGCATACCAATCGATTATTGCTGGGGCGGGCTCGTCGACATGACCAGTGACCGCTATCCACGGGCCGGCTACCAAGATGGGCTATGGTATGCGATGGGCTATTCAGGACATGGCGCACAGCTGTCGACCCATCTTGGCATGATCATCGCCGACGCCATGCTGGGACGAGAGGATAGAAACCCGATGAAAGGCCTCCGCTGGCCTGCGGTGCCCGGCCACTTTGGCAAACCATGGTTTCTGCCGTTGGTGGGAATGTACTACAAGATGCTCGATCGAATTCAGTAGCTCGGACACTCCAGGCCACCGCGCGGGCCGACAAATCACAGACTGCGATTTGTCCGTCTCGGTGGCTGCCTGTCCGGAAAGGGAAGCGCGAGCGGCGCCTTCTCCGTTCCGTCGCTGGCTAAGCCAGCCCGCCGATATGGAAGGTTTTCACCTCGAGATACTCTTCGATCCCGATTTGCGCTCCTTCACGCCCCAATCCAGACTGCTTCACTCCGCCGAATGGGGCGACCTCCGTTGACACCATACCAGTGTTGAGGCCGACCATGCCGACCTCGAGCGCCTCTGCAACGCGCCAGGACCGCTTGAGGTTCGATGTGTAAAAATATGCGGCCAATCCAAACGGCGTCGCATTCGCGATGGCAATCGCCTCGTCGTCTGTCTCGAAGCGGAAGAGCGGCGCGACCGGACCAAATGTCTCCTCGTGCGCCAGCACCATATCGGTGGTTGCGTTGGTCAGCACGATCGGCGCCGTAAATTGCGGCCCCTTCGGCAGTGTAGCCGGTTGGGTGGCGATGCGGGCGCCCTTGGACAGCGCGTCGGCGACATGGCGGTTGATTTTGCTGATCGACGCCTCGTTGATCATCGGTCCAATCGCCACACCGGGCTTGAGGCCTGGTCCCACCGTCATTTCATTGACACGAGCGACAAGCCTGTCTGCGAAGGCATCATAAATGCCGGCCTGCACGAGGATCCGATTGGCGCAAACACAGGTCTGGCCACCGTTGCGGAATTTTGACACGAGCGCGCCTTCGACCGCGAGATCAAGATCGGCGTCGTCAAAGACGATGAAGGGGGCGTTCCCGCCGAGTTCGAGACTCACCCGCTTAACGCTGTCTGCGGCGCCGCGCATCAGCAGCGCGCCGATGCGGGTCGACCCTGTGAAGGAGATCTTGCGCACCAATTCGTTGGCCATGATCTCGGCGCCGATCTCGGTCGGCAATCCCGTGACGACATTGATCACGCCGGCGGGAATTCCGGCGCGCTCGGCCAGAACCGCGAGAGCCAGCGCCGAATAGGGCGTGAATTCGGAGGGCTTGATCACGACGGTGCACCCCGCCGCAAGCGCGGGAGCCACCTTGCGCGTGATCATGGCGTTCGGGAAATTCCACGGCGTGATGATGCCGCACACGCCCACCGGCTCCTTGAGAACCACGATGCGCCGATCGGCCGTTGGTGACGGGATCGTCGTGCCGCCGATGCGCCGGGCTTCCTCCGCAAACCACTTGACGAACGAAGCGCCGTACCGGATCTCGCTGCTGGCCTCGTCCAATGGTTTGCCCTGTTCGAGCGTCAGAATTCGGGCCAGGTCATCCAGATGCGCAATCATGAGCCCATGCCAGGCTTCCAGAAGCGCCGCGCGCTCGGCGCTCGTCTTTGCGCGCCAGGCGCGGGATGCCTCGGCGGCGGCGGCAATGGCGGCGCGGGTCTGATCCCGTCCCATGTCCGGCACGGTACCAAGAACAGCCTGCGTCGCCGGCTCGATCACGTCGACCGTCTTGCACGAGAGAGCCGCCTGCCATTGGCCGCCGATCAAACCCTGCTGGCGGAAGAGCCCTTTGTCGCTCAGATTCTGCATGTCGGATCCTTGTCTATTGGGAGAGCCTGGAAAGAACGGCTGCGGTGATCGCTTCGGTTCGGTGTTTGCCTTGGACCGTACCGATGCCATGGGAAGTGGTCTTCTCGAGCGCCGCCATGACGCGTGCCGCGGCATCGCGCTCGCCAAGGTGATCGAGCATCATCGCCCCGGACCAGATGGCTGCGATTGGGTTGGCAGTGCCGAGATGAGCGATGTCGGGCGCTGAGCCGTGAACGGGCTCGAACATCGAAGGAGCGTTGCGGTCCGGGTTGATGTTGGCGGAGGCGGCAAAGCCAAGTCCACCCTGAATAGCCGCGCCGAGATCGGTCAGAATGTCGCCGAACAGGTTGGAGGCGACGACGACGTCGAGACTCTCCGGCGCCAGGATCATGCGCGCGGCCAGTGCATCCACGTGGTAGCTCGTGACTTCCACGTCCGGATACTCGGCAGCAACCCGTTGGGTCATCTCGTCCCAGAAGACCATCGAGTATCTTTGGGCATTCGACTTGGTGACCGAGGCGAGCTTCCCACGCCTCTTGCGCGCCTGGGCGAATCCGAATCGCAAAATCCGTTCCACCCCGGCGCGCGTAAACACGGAGGTCTCGACCGCGACCTCGTCGCCGGTGCCCTGATGCACCCGTCCGCCAGCCCCCGAATATTCGCCTTCGGTGTTCTCGCGGATGCAGAGGATGTCAAACTCGGTCGCCTTCAACGGGCCGTTGACACCCGGGAGCAGGCGGTGCGGCCGAATGTTGGCATACTGGGTAAACTCCTTGCGGATCGGCAGCAGGAGCCCGTGCAGCGAAACGGCATCGGGCACGACCGCAGGCCAGCCGACTGCGCCAAGCAGAATGGCGTCGAACTTCTGCAGCGTCTTGATGCCGTCAGCAGGCATCATCGAGCCCGTTTCCCTGTAGAACGCGCAGGACCACGGAAATCTGGCGCCATTGAGCGCAAAGCCCGAATGCTTGGCGGCAACCTCAAGGACCGCCCAGGCGGCCTCCGTCACGTCGTGGCCAATGCCATCGCCCGGAATGAGTGCGATCGTATAGTTCTTCATGGAGGCTCTAAACCTGAATGAGCACGCTCTTGGAGCGGCGGTTGGCGTGATAGGCCTCGCGGCCGAGGTCCTTGCCAATGCCGGAGCGCTTGTAGCCCCCGGTCGGCAGGATGTGGTCACGCGATCGGCCGTAGCGGTTGACCCACACAGTGCCAGCGGAAATTGCGCGTGTGATCCGCATGACCCGTGAAACATCGCGGGTAAAGAGCCCGGCAGCGAGACCGTAAGTCGGGTGGTCGGCGAGCGCCAAGGCTTCCTCCTCGGTCGTGAACGTTTGTAAGGTCAGTACCGGTCCGAAGATCTCTTCGGTGATGGCGGGAGAAGACTGATCGACCTTCGCAAGAAGCGTCGGCGCATAGAAATAGCCCTTGCCCTCCATCGGTTCGCCGCCGCTAAGGCATTCTGCGCCCTCGGCGCAGGCTGCTTGCACGAGCGAGTGAATCCTCGTGCGCTGCCCCTCGGATATGATCGGGGAATAGGTCGTTGCGGCGTCCCAGGTGGGGCCTGCTTGAACGGCTTTCATACGAGCGAGGATGGCCTCAACGAGCGGCTCGGCCACAAAGGCGTGGGCTATGAGCCGCGATCCGGCGACACAGGCTTGCCCGGCATTTGCGATGATGCTGCCGGCAATCGCAGAAGCGGCCTGATCGAGATCGGCATCGGCGAAGACGATTTGTGGGCTCTTGCCGCCGAGCTCGAGCGTCATTGGCTTGATGCCCGTGCGCGCGACATTGGCCATGATGGCCGCGCCAGCGCCAGTCGATCCGGTGAAGCTCACTTTGGCGACGTCGGGATGTCCCGTCATGGCGGTACCGGTTGTCTGCCCGTCACCGAGCACGACGTTGACAAGCCCCGCGGGCAGGCCCGCCTGTACCGCCAATTGGGCGAGGAAGACGGACGAGAACGGCGTCATTTCGGATGGCTTGAGCACGACCGCGTTGCCCGCAGCAAGAGCCGGTCCGAGCTTCCAGCCTGCCATGGATACAGGAAAATTCCAGGGCGTAATGGCGCCGACGACCCCGAAGGGCTCAGTCATGATGATGCCGAGATGCTTGTCGTCGGTGGGCACCAGATCGCTGCCTTCCTTGTCCGCGWATTCAGC
Source organism: Bradyrhizobium sp. P2_E8 (assembly GCF_056403875.1). Lineage (NCBI taxonomy): Bacteria > Pseudomonadati > Pseudomonadota > Alphaproteobacteria > Hyphomicrobiales > Nitrobacteraceae > Bradyrhizobium > Bradyrhizobium sp. P2_E8. The sequence continues at coordinate 85 of NZ_JBFUES010000241.1, read as the reverse complement.
GAAGAAACGGATTTGCTCTGCGGTGACCGCGATGTCTCCCGCAACAAGTTGACCGACCGGGCGGGTGGATGAAACCGCCTCGAGT
>NZ_JBFUES010000240.1:0-8493 GCF_056403875.1 Bradyrhizobium sp. P2_E8 | reverse complement strand
CCTCGAAGCCGCCCTGACCGCCAACATTCACTTGCGGCTGCGCGCCGGTGATGAAGGAGGGTAGACGATCGACGCTGCCGGCATCGGCGATGACGGGCTGCGGCTGGTTCGGCGGCATTGGCTGCGGCTGATATTGCGGCGGCTGCGGACGATGGTCGCGTTCGCGGTGCTCGCGCGGCTGCTGGTTGTCGCGCTGGTACGACGGCTGGTTGTCGCGCTGCTGGTGATCACGCTGCTGATGATCGCGCTGGCCGTCGCGGTCGCGCATGAATGGCTGCTGCTGTTGCGGCTGCGGGACGAAGCCCGGCTCCTGGCCGAAATTCGAGAAATTCTCGCCGTCGTCTTCGCCGTCGTCGCTATTGCTGCTGATGGGCTCGTCGCCGCGCGGCTGCTGGTTCTGGCGGAACTGCTCCTGGGCGGCCGCGATCAGCCGGAAATAATGCTCGGCGTGCTGGTAGTAGTTCTCGGCTGCAACGGGATCGCCCGAGGAGCGCGCGTCGCGCGCGAGCTGGAGATACTTTTCAGCGATATGCGAAGCCGTGCCGCGGATCTTGATATCGGGTCCGTTGGACTCGTAGACCCGGGTCATCGGGTTCTGGCCGCGCCGGTTGTTGTTATTGTTGTTGTTGTTGCGGTTGCGCATCCGCTGCTTGTTCTGACCGTTTCTCATGTCCTGCCTTTAATTCCAGCCCTAAAGGTTGCACGCATTACTGATTGCTAGGAGTGACCTGATGACAGCGGTTCACATCGCTCGCGTCGCTCGCGCGCGAGAAGCGGCTTGAACCCTGCCAATGTTCGTCGACCGTCGCGTTCAACAAAGACGCGTTCCCCACCCGCCAGCATTCATCGCCAGCGAACCCATTCATTTTGCCTGCCAAAACAAGCCCTGGTTTCTTGCGTTAGTCTTCGCGCGCAATATCAGGCTTTCGTTCACTTTGCGGTCGGAAAGCTGCGCACCTCAATGGGCCATCGCGCTTACAGGACCTGCGGCTTGGAACCTAAAATCAGTGAAGCTCTCGCTCGAGAGCCCGGCTTTCGCCCGTAGGTGTACGGGGCCGACACCGATGTGTTGAGTGGAAGGTAGTCGGTCCCAAGGGATATTCCAAGAGGTTTTTGCAGGCCAATCCGGCTTTTATGGGGGCATTTTTCGGGCCGAAACGGCCCGCGGGATACCCGCCAAATCGGCCCTGGCCGGCCTGTCCACCACTAACGCCGCTGCCGTCATCAGGGTTTCAATATTTCGGGCCTGGCCCTGTCCGGCCTCGACGATCAGCGCTCCGCCGGGCGCGAGACGCTCGGCCGCCTGCGGGATCAGGGCGCGGTAGGCGTCATATCCGTCATTGCCGCCGTCGAGCGCCAGGTGCGGATCGTGCTCGCGCACCTCGACACTCAATTTCGGAATTTCGGCGGAGGGGATATAGGGTGGATTCGACACGATGAGGTCGAACGGACCACGAAGCGCCGCCAGATAGGAGCAGGCGACGAAGGCGGAGCGGTCGGCAAGGCCGAGGGCTGCGGCATTGCCCCTGGCGGTCTCGAGCGCGTTCGGGCTGAGATCGGTGCCGACGCCGAAGGCGCCGGGAATATCGTGCAACAGCGCCAGCAGGATCGCGCCGGATCCGGTGCCGATGTCGGCGATGCGTGGCTGGTGGATTGCCTTCTGCTCGCGGAAAAGTTCGAGCGCACGCTCGACCACCGTTTCGGTGTCGGGGCGTGGGACCAGGGTTGCTTCCGACAGGCGGAACGGCAGGCCCCAGAATTCGCGCGTGCCGAGAATGCGCGCCACCGGCTCGCCCGCGATCCGGCGTTGCGCATGCTGCGCGAGCCGCGAGGCCTCCGCGTCCGTGAGGAGCCGGGCGGCCTGTGTCATCAGGCCGGTGAGATCGAGGCCGAGCGCAGCGCCAAGCAGGATGCGGGCGTCGAGCTCGGCCTCGTCGAGCTGCGCCGATCGCAGTTGCGCCGCCAGTGCGCGCCGTGCGCTCTCGACCGATTGTCCGGTGAAGCGGTCGCTCACGCGGGGCGTCACGCCGCCGCGCCTTGCGCGGCGAGCTGTGCAGCCTGGTGCTCGGTGGTCAGCGCGTCGGTCAATTCGCCGAGCGCTTCCCCCGCGATCACCTGCGGCAGCTTGTAGAGCGTCAGATTGATGCGGTGGTCGGTGACGCGCCCTTGCGGGAAATTATAGGTGCGGATGCGCTCGCTGCGGTCGCCGGAGCCGACCTTTTCCTTGCGCTCGGCCGAGCGCGCCGCATCGACGCGTTGCCGCTCGGCGTCGTAGATGCGCGAGCGCAGGATGTTCATGGCCGAGGCGCGGTTCTTGTGCTGCGAGCGGCTGTCCTGCATCATCACCACGATGCCGGTCGGGATGTGGGTGATGCGGATCGCCGATTCGGTCTTGTTGACGTGCTGGCCGCCGGCGCCCTGCGCGCGCATGGTCTCGATGCGCAGATCGTCGTTCTTGATCTCGACGTCGACATCCTCGACCTCGGGCAGCACCGCGACGGTGGCGGCCGAGGTGTGGATGCGCCCTTGCGTCTCGGTGTCGGGCACCCGCTGCACGCGGTGCACGCCGGATTCGAACTTCAGCTTCGAGAACGCGCCGCGGCCCTGCACCTCCGCGATGATTTCCTTGTAGCCACCGACGGTGCCTTCGCTCGCCGAGATGACCTCGACCTTCCAGCCCTGCAGGCTCGCGAAGCGCTCGTACATCCGGAACAGGTCGCCGGCGAACAGCGAGGCCTCGTCGCCGCCGGTGCCGGCGCGGATTTCCAGCACCACGTTGCGGTCGTCCATGGCGTCCTTGGGCAGCAGCGCGACGCGGATCTTCTGGACGAGATCCTCGATCCTTGGAGCCAGCTCGTCGCGCTCGGCTTCCGCCATGCCGCGCATCTCCGCATCCGTCGCGGGATCGGCGATCAGCGCCTCGGTGTCGGCGAGTTCTTTAACCGCGGACCGGTAAGTCTTGACCGCCTCGATCAGCGGTGTGATCTCGGCGAGCTCGCGCGTGATCTGCACGTAGCGCTCGGAGGCGAGCTGTCCGAGCGATTCGGCCTCGAGCGAAGCGTGATGCGCGAGCAGGACGTCCAGTTTGGCTTCAGGGAGTGACGACATCGGGTAAGTCTCAAATGGCGGAAGGCGGCGAGGCGGCGGACGCGGGCGACAGGCCCGCTACAAGGCCAGGCCTTCGGCCTCGGCAAATTCCGTCAGCTTCTGCCGGATCGAGACGCTGCCGCATGGCGCGTCCAGCAACGGGCCGAGCATCGCCTCGGCTTTCTTGGCATCGAGATCGATCACCATCGCCTTGACCGGGCCGAGCGCGGTCGCCGACAGCGACAGCGAGCGATAGCCCATCGCGATCAGCGCCAGCGCGCCGATCGGCTTGGAGGCCATCTCGCCGCAGAGCGACAGCGACTTCTGCGCCGCATGGGACTTGCGGGCAATGTCGCGGAGCGCGCGCAGGATCGGCGCCGACATGGTGTCGAAGCGCTCGGAGACCTTGGCATTGCCGCGGTCGACCGCGAACAGGAACTGGAACAGATCGTTGGAGCCGACCGAGATGAAATCGACCTTCTTCAGCAGCTCGTCGAGCTGATACAGCAGCGCCGGCACCTCGACCATGGTGCCGATGTCGATGCGTTCGGGCAGCGTGTGGCCATGCTGGCGCAGATAGGTGAGCTCGCGCTCGACCAGCGCCTTCGCCGAATCGAACTCGGCGACCTCCGAGATCATCGGGAACATGATGCGCAGCGCGCGGCCGCCGCCGGCGCGCAGCAGCGCGCGGATCTGGCCGCGCAGCAGGCCGGGGCGGTCGAGCCCGAGCCGGATCGCGCGCCAGCCGAGCGCCGGATTTTCCTCGATCACCGCTTCCATATAGGGCAGCGCCTTGTCGCCGCCGATGTCGAGCGTGCGGAAGGTGACGGGCTTGGGGCCCGCCGCATCCAGCACGGTGCGATAGAGCGCGAGCTGGTCGCTGGTGCGCGGCAGGCTCTGGCCGACCATGAATTGCAGCTCGGTGCGGAACAGGCCGATGCCGGCGCTGCCGGTGTCCTCGATATGCGGCAGGTCGATGGCGAGACCTGCGTTGATCATCAGCTCGACCTTCTGGCCGTCCTTGGTGACGCAGGGCCGGTCGCGCAGCGCGAGGTACTGCGCCTGGCGGCGGGCGCGGAAGCGCACGCGCTCGGCGAAGGCCGCCTCGATCTCCTGCGAGGGGCGCACATAGATCGAGCCCGACGTGCCGTCGACGATGATGGCATCGCCGGGATCGGCGATTCCGGGCGCGTTCGGCACCTCGCCGACCGCAGGGATTCCGAGCGCGCGCGCCACGATCGAGACGTGCGAGTTGGCGGTGCCTTCCTCCAACACGATGCCGCGCAGGCGCTTGCGGTCGTAGTCGAGCAGCGCCGCCGGGCCCATCGCGCGGGCGATGACGATGGCGTTGTCGGGCAATTGTTCGCGTGACGGCGCGTGGTCCTGGCCGACCAGCTGCCGCATCAGGCGGTAGCCGAGGTCCTCGAGATCGTGCAGCCGGTCGCGCAAATAGGGATCGGTCGAGCGCAGCATGCGCGCGCGGGTGTCGGACTGCACGCGCTCGACGGCGGCTTCCGCCGTGAGGCCGGTCGCGACCGCCTCGTGCAGCTTGTGCGACCAGCCCTGGTCGTTGGCGAACATGCGGTAGGCTTCCAGCACCTCGCGGTGCTCGCCGCCCTCGGCGACGTCGCCGCGCTCCAGCATGCGGTCGAGATCGGCGCGCAGCTTGGCGAGCGCGGTGTCGAGCCGCTTGATTTCCTTCGGCAGGTCCTCGGCGATGTAGTCCTTGATGACGACGCGCGGCTCGTGCAGCACGACATGGCCGAGCGCGATGCCTTCCGACAGGATCGCGCCGACCTTCTGCGCCGAATGGCGGGCGGCAGGTTCTAGGCCCGGCTGGGCCAGCGCCGACAGCTCGCCGGAGGCGATCAGCTCGGCCAGCACCATCGCGGTGGTCTGCAGCGCCTCGAGCTCTTCCTCGACATAATTGCGCTTGGCGCGGTTCTGCACCACCAGCACGCCGAGCGTGTTGCCGGCGCGCAGGATCGGCACGCCGAGGAAGGAGTGGTAGATTTCTTCGCCTGTCTCGGGGCGGAACGAGAAGGCCGGATGGCTCTGAGCATCGCTGAGGTTGAGCGGCGTCGCCTCGCTGGCGACGAGACCGACCAGGCCCTCATGGGCGCTGAGCACGGTGTGATGCACAGCCTCACGGTTGAGACCTTCGGTGGCGTAGAGCTCGAGCGTGTTGTCGACGCGCAGCACATAGACCGAGCACACCTCGGCCACCATGTTGGCGGCGATCAGCACCACGATCTTGTCCAGCCGCTCCTGGGCCGAGACCTGCTCCGCCATGGTTTCGCGGAGCCGTCTCAACAAGACGCGGGGACCTCCCGACGCGCTCCGCATGTACTCTCAGTCTCCTCCGTCAGCCGGGCCCGAAAGGGGCCCCGGCGGCTCGCCCGAAAATCCAGAAAAACAACGAATTTGCTCATCCGGCGCCGGCCCGGGTCCAAATCTTCTTCAGATTTGGCGCCTGAACCGAATCAGCACCGCCTCAACTGGGGCACAGTATGTGGCAGCCCACCCTGTTCGCCGTATAGCGAATTGGGGCTTGTTTTGCCAAGCAAAACGCCTGCCAGACGCGAAGGTGTGTACACCTTCGCGTTTGCTGCGACCGCTAAGAGAAAATTAGCCTAAGCCTGATCGAGGCCGTAGAGCGTGTGCAGGGTCCGCACCGCAAGCTCGGTATAGGCGGTATCGATCAGAACCGAGAATTTGATCTCGGAGGTTGTGATGGCCCGGATGTTGATATTCCGTCCGGCGAGGGCCGAGAACGCCTGGGCGGCGACGCCGGCATGGCTGCGCATGCCGCTGCCGATTACCGATATCTTGGCGACGTCGGTGGCGGTATCGAGCCGGGCATAGCCGATCTTGCCCTTGGCGGCGGTAATCGTGTCCCTGGCGCGGGTGTAGTCGGCGGCCGGCACCGTGAAGGTGAGGTCGGTGGTCTTGCCGTCCTCGGAGACGCCCTGCACGATCATGTCGACATTGATGTTGGCATCCGCCAGCGGGCCGAAGATCGACGCGGCGACGCCCGGCTTGTCCTCGATCTGGCGCACCGAAATCTGGGCCTCGTCCTTCGAAAAGGCGATGCCGGTGACGACGTGGCTTTCCATGATCTCCTCCTCGCTGCAGATCAGCGTGCCGGGCGGCTGGTTGGCATGCGGGTCGATATCCTCGGGCTTGTCGAAGCTCGAGCGGACGAAGATCGGCATGTTGTGGACCATGCCGAGTTCCACCGAGCGAACCTGGAGCACTTTCGCGCCCTGCGAGGCCAGTTCCAGCATGTCTTCGAACGCGATCTTGTCGAGCCTCTTGGCCTTCGGCACGATTCGCGGGTCRGTGGTGTAGACGCCGTCGACGTCGGTGTAGATGTCGCAGCGGTCGGCCTTGACGGCGGCGGCGATCGCCACCGCCGAGGTGTCGGAGCCGCCACGGCCGAGCGTGGTGATCCGGTTCGTCTCGGGGTTGATGCCCTGGAAGCCGGCGATGACCGCGACTTCCTTGCGATCCCTGAAGCGCTTGATGATCTCGCCGCCGTCGATGTCCTCGATCCGGGCCGAGGCATGGGCGTCGCTGGTCTTGATCGGGATCTGCCAGCCCTGCCAGGAGCGGGCCTGGATACCCATGCTCTGGAGCACGATGGCGAGGAGGCCGGACGTCACCTGTTCGCCGGAGGCGACGACGGCGTCGTATTCGCGCGCATCGTGCATCGGCGAGGCCTCGGTGCACCAGGCCACCAGCTCGTTGGTTTTGCCCGACATCGCCGAGACGACCACGGCCACTTCGTGGCCGGCGTCGACCTCACGCTTCACATGGCGTGCGACGTTGCGGATGCGTTCGATGTTGGCGACGGATGTGCCGCCGAATTTCATCACGAGGCGGCTCATGACGACGCGTGCATTCCCTCATAAGGATCAGTATGGTGACCCGCACTGGACGGGCCTCGCGGACACCGACCGCGCGTATACATAGCGGCGGGGCCGGGGGCAAGCGGGTTCCTGCGGGGGCAGGCTCGAGGTCTGGCTTGGGGGTAATGGGTTAACCGGGATCATGGCGCGCTATATCGACGAGATTCTTCAGCCCGGCGAGAAGGTGCTGTATTCGACCAATGCGCACTGGATCTTCTATTTTCCGGCCATCGTGGCCTGGATCCTGGCCCTGGCGCTGTTCGTCCTGTCCCGGCAAACCATCGTCGAAGGGCTCGTCCTGCTCTGCCTTGTCGGCTCCGGCCTCGTGGCTTTGGCGGCCCTCTATTGGACCGTGAAGGGCTGGTTCCATCGCTTCACCACCGAGACCGACGTCACCAACCTCAGGGTTGTGCACAAGACCGGCTTCATCAAGCGCCGCACGTTCGAGATGGCGCTGGACAAGGTCGAGAGCGTCGACGTCGATCAGACGATTCTTGGACGAATTCTCAACTACGGCGACGTGACCATTCGCGGTGTCGGCGAGGGGATCGAGACGATCAGGACCATCGCCTCGCCGCTCGCCTTCCGTAGTTCGATCACCACGCGGTAGGACCGCGCGTAACCATGAGCATGCAGCAAAATACTTCCGCAACCGCAAGCGCCCCAACGGGCTCGACCGTCGACGCCGCCGAGATCGCGAAATTCTCAAAACTCTCGGCGGAGTGGTGGGACCCCAAGGGCAAGATGGCGCCGCTGCACCGGATCAACCCGCTGCGGCTCGGCTACATCCGCGACGCCGCCTGCCGCAAGTTCGAGCGCAACGTGCGCAGCCTCAACTGTCTCGGCGGCCTGCGCGTGCTCGACATCGGCTGTGGCGCCGGCCTGCTCTGTGAGCCGCTGTCACGGCTAGGGGCGCAGGTCATCGGCGTCGATCCCTCGCAGAGCAATATTGCGGCTGCAAAACTGCATGCCGACAAGAGCCATCTCGCGATCGACTACCGCTGCACCACGGTGGAGGAGATCGACCCGCGCGAGCGCTTCGACATCGTGCTGGCGATGGAGGTGGTCGAGCACGTCGTCGATGTCGGCGTTTTCCTCAAGCGCTGCGCCGCGATGCTGAAGCCGAACGGGCTGATGGTGGTCTCGACGCTGAACCGGAACTGGAAGAGCTTTGCGCTCGCCATCGTCGGCGCCGAATACGTCCTGCGCTGGCTGCCGCGCGGCACCCACGAATGGAACAAGTTCGTCACCCCGGACGAGCTGACGAAATACCTGCTCGACAACCGCCTCGTCATCACCGAGCAGACCGGCGTCGTCTACAGCCCCTTCGCCGACAAATGGACCCTCTCCTCCGACATGGACGTGAACTACATGGTGGTGGCGGAAGGGATGGTGTGAGGGCTGCCAGTTGCGGCTGAGGCGTTCGTAAGGGGCTCGCTCCAGCAACACCAGAGGTGTCGTCCCGGCGAAGGCCGGGACCCATACCCCCAGGGAG
>NZ_JBFUES010000239.1:0-8533 GCF_056403875.1 Bradyrhizobium sp. P2_E8 | reverse complement strand
CCTGATGGACGAGGCGCAGCCCAACGCGTTCGCGACCGGCCGCAATCCCGAGAACGCTGCCGTTGCCGTCACCACCGGCCTGATGCACCAGCTCAGCCGCGAGGAACTCGCCGGCGTGATCGCGCATGAGCTTGCGCACATCAAGCACCACGACACGCTGCTGATGACGATCACCGCGACCATCGCGGGCGCGATCTCGATGCTGGCGCAGTTCGGCATGTTCTTCGGCGGCCCCCGCGACAACAACAACGGCCCGGGCATCGTCGGCTCGATCCTGATGATGATCCTCGCGCCGCTCGGCGCCATGCTGGTGCAGATGGCGATCAGCCGCACCCGCGAATATGCCGCGGACAATCTCGGTGCGCGCATCGTCGGCCAGCCGATGTGGCTGGCGTCGGCGCTGGTGAAGATCGAAGGTGCCGCACATCAGGTCCCGAACTTCGAGGCCGAACGGAATCCCGCGACCGCGCACATGTTCATCATCAATCCGCTGTCGGGCCACGGCGTGGACAATCTCTTCGCCACCCATCCCTCGACGCAGAACCGCATCGCGGCGCTCCAGCAGCTCGCGGCCGAGCTCGGCGCGCAGGCGGCGCCGTCCGTCGGCGCCAACGAAAACTATCCGCCGGCGAGCCCGTGGGGCCGTTCGTCTTCGCGTGGTCCTTCACGTGGTCCTTCACGTGGTCCCTGGGGCTGAACCGGTAAGGATTTGCGCGGGGCTTTGTGACCTGGCGCACACAGGATGGTCCCGGCCGGTGCTAACACCTCGCCGTGACACTTCCTTCGAAAGGGGATGCGTGGCCGGCCCGTTACCGGTCACCGTCGAAGATGACCAGAGCTGCCGTACCATTGCTGATCGTCCTCTGCGTGCTCGTCGGCCTGTCCACGCACATGGTCGTCAATTGCGGGGACGAGGACGATCCCGACGTCTGCGCGGCCGTGATCGGTTTCTCGCCGCTCCGCGGCTCGCTGATCGCCTTTGCCTATGAAGGGCGCGGGCGGATCGCGCTGCGCCACGGCGACTTCAGGCGGGCGATTGCCGATTTCGACGAGGCCATTCACCTCAATCCCAACCGCGCCTCGCTCTATCGCGACCGCGCGACCGCGCGCCGGCAGAGCGGCGACCTCGAGCTCGCCATTGCGGATTACGACGAGGCGATCGCGCATGATCCCAGGCTCGCCGCGCCCTATCACCAGCGCGGTCTCGCGCTCGCCGCCACCGGCGATCTCGATCGCGCAATCCTGAGCTACAACACGGCGGTCCGTCTCGATCCCTCCGATGCGCAGGCCCGCCTCGATCGTGGCCTGGCATTCCTCGCCCGCGGCCAGGCCGACGATGCGCGCGCCGATTTCGAAGCCGCATTGGCACTGCCCGCCGGCAAGGACGTCCGCACGCGCGAGGCAGCGCGCGCCAAGCTCGCCGAACTCGCCAGCGCCGAGCCGACCCGGCTCGACGCGCCACGGCGGTGAGATTTTTTGCGCGATTCTCGCCTTCTTCCCCTCTCCCCCTGCGGGAGAGGGTGGCTCGCCGCGATAGCGGCGAGACGGGTGACGGGTATCTATCCGCGCGTAGAAATCTCGCAGACGAGTTCGCTGAAGCAACCCCTCATCCGGCGCCACAGCCGAAGCTTCGCTTCGGCGTTCTTAAGAACGGCGGCTGAGGCCGCCTATGCCACCTTCTCCCGCAAGGGGAGAAGGAAGAAAGCGCAGCTACTTCTTCTTGGCCTTCGCCTTCGCGGCCTTCTTCACCGGCTTCTCCTTCGCCGGCTTCTTCTCCACCTTCGCCGCGATCGGCGTGCTGGCCGCGATTCGCATCGATCGCGCGTAGCTGTCGGCGACGTTGTCGGCGGACATCTGGAGGCGCTTGGCGGCGGCGGTGGCCTGCTCCATGGTGGCCTTGGCCATCATCTTGAAGCGGTCGCCGGTCTCCTTGCCCTTGGCCTTGGCCGCAAGGCCGTTGAAGCGATCCCGCCGCTCCTTGGCGCGGGTCATCAGGCCCGTATGCAGCTGTCTGGCCAGTTGCCGGATCACGACATCCAGGTCGGCGTCCGCCATGTTCTTCTATCCCCTTGAAAACAGTATCGATGCGGGCGGGACTATGCAGATCGGGCCCCGCCTTGGCAATTCCCGGCCGGGCGTCATCCGCAGCTTCCGGTTACCAAAACAAAAAAAGCCGCGCATTTCGCGCGGCTTTTGCCGGGTTGGTGCAGATGGCTACGTCCGCCTCACTTCAGCGAGGCCACCGGGCCGCTTGACGCGGCCGGGTCGGGATCGAAGCCGAACACGCCGACCAGGTATTTGTAATAGTCCGGCATCTTCTCCTTCAGCGTCTCGCGCGACTTGGGGTCGTGGAATTCGCTCTTTCCGGCCAGGAAGATGCTGGCGGTCACGGCGAAGAACTCCATGGGATTCTTCAGCGCATAGGATTCCTTGGGCAGGAGGTCCTTGGACTTGGCCAGCGCGTAATAGCCGATCACGCCCTTGTTGGCGTAGCCGTCCGGCAACAGGCGCGCGTGATAGGCGTGCAGGAGCTCGTGCAGCAGCACCGCCTCCTTCTCGTACCGCATCATGTCCGGCCGCAGCATGATCACGCCGAGCCCCGAATCGACGGCGAGGTCGATGGCGTTCGGATTGGTCCAGCGCTGCTTGTTGGGATCCCAGACCGTCAGCGTCCGGGGAACGGTGCGCTGCATGTCCGGCGTGACCCTGCCGTAGCATGCGGTCGCGGCGCCCTCGTCGAGGCAGGCCAGCTCGTTCGCGACGATCGGGACGGTGTGGAAGAAGCGCAGTATGCGCGGGGAGAGGCCGACGCCTTCGACGACGTCGATCTGGCGCTTCAGATTGTCGGTGAGCTTGTCGACATCCTTGCGATCGGAATTCTCCGACAGGTCGAACATGTAGCCGCGGTAGCTCTGGAAGCCCGGCGGCAGCGCCTGCGCTGCCTCAGCGGGCGCATCGAGCGGTCCGGCATTGGATGGACTGGCGAAAAGCGCGCCGACGATGGTCGCGGTCAGCAGCAACGCAATGCGCATGATGAACCCCCTGATGTCACTTCGCCCGGCAGAATAGGCCACCGTTGTTTGCGAAAAGTGAGTGGGGCGAGACTAGGGCGGCGATGTTGAGGCGTGCTTAACCGTTGGTTGCAGATCGCTCAGGCGGATTAGTGCAGGGTTAACCAAGGAGGGTATCCGGGCCCCGTGCTTCGGCGTAACATCCGGTCCGGGTACAAAGCCCACATCAATAGCCGGGAGGAGGAAGTCATGTATGCCGCCATCCGTCAGGCCAAGGCGAAAAGCGGGAGCGCGGAGGAGCTGGCGCGCCGCATCAAGGACGGCGCCGTTCCGATCATCAGCGACGTCGACGGCTTCCGCGCCTACTACGTCGTCTATGCCGGCGACGACACGGTCACCGCGATCTCGATCTTCGACAAGTTCGAACAGGCGGAGGAGGCGAACCGGCGCGCGATCGCCTGGATCGAGAAGGATCTCGGCCCACTGCTCGCCGGCGACGCGCGCGCTGCCGCAGGGCCGGTGATCGTGCATACGCTGGCGTGAGTTGCTGGCTGCCGCCACACATTCCGCTGTCATCGCCCGCGAAGGCGGGCGATCCAGTACTCCGAGACGGCCGTGATTGAACCGAGAAGCTGCGGCGTACTGGATGCCCCGCCTTCGCGGGGCATGACAGCAGTGTGCTTTACAACTCCCGTGCGTTCGAGAACGCGAACGAACTCACGCGCCGCGTCGTCTCGTCCAGGATCAGCGTTCGCGTGATCGGCGGCTCGGCGCGCTGGGCGCAGTTTTCGCGCTCGCAGAGGCGGCAGTTGACCCCGATGGGCGTGCCTTCCGCCTTCTCCAAGTCCATGCCGGCGGCGTAGACGAGGCGCGCGGCGTGGCGGATCTCGCAGCCGAGGCCGATGGCGAAGCGCGGCTGCGGCAGCGGGTGCGGCGCCACCGGACGGCGCACCATCTGCGCGATCGAGAAATAGCGCGTGCCGTCGGAGAGCTCGATCACCTGTTTCAGCAGGCGATCCGGCGTGTCGAAGGTCGAGTGCACGTTCCACAGCGGGCATGTGCCGCCGAATTTCGAGAACGGGAAGGTGCCGGAGGAAAAGCGTTTCGAGACGTTGCCGGCATTGTCGACGCGGAGCAGGAAGAACGGAATGCCGCGCGCGTTCGGCCGCTGCAAGGTGGTGAGGCGGTGGCAGACCTGCTCGAAGCCGGAATTGAAGCGCTGCGCCAGCACGTGGATGTCGTAGTTCAGCGCTTCGGCTGCGGCGAGGAACGCGGGGTAGGGCATCATCACCGCCGCCGCAAAATAGTTGCCGAGCGTGATGCGGAACAGGCGCCGCGGCGCGTCGTCGAGCGGGCCGGCGCGGCCGATGATGGTCTCCAGCTGCTGCGCGCATTCGCCAAGGCCGAGCTGGAAGGCGAGCTGGAACGCGCGCCCGGGCGGGTCGACCAGCTCCGAGATCAGCAGCTGGCGGCGGTGGCGGTCGAAGCGCCGCAGCGTCTCGCGCATCACGTCGACAGGCATGATGCGGGTCTGGACCGAATGCTTTTCGCGCAGGCGTGCGGCCAGCGCCGCATAGAGCCCTTCGGCCGGCACGTTCAGTTCGTCGCGCAAGGCTTCTGCAGCCTGCTCGAGCTCCGGAAAATAGTTGCGGTTGGCCTCGATCAGCTCGCGCACCCGCTCGACYGGATTCGTCTCGTAGCGGGTGCCGACGTCGCGGTCGGCCATTTGCGCGGCCGCCAGCGTCTCGCCCTGACGGGCCTCGGTATAGGCCGCGTACAGCCGCTGCAGCGCATGGGTGACGCCGGGGCAGAGCTCGGCGAGGTCGCGCAGCTCCTGCTTGGGCACGTCGATCTGGCGGAACAAGGGATCGGAGAAGATCTCGTTGAGCTCGGCGAAGAACCGGTCCTCGTCGGCGGTGGCGAGGTCGCGCAGGTCGAGGTCATAGGTCTCGGCCAGCCGCAGCAGGATCTGGGCGGTCACCGGGCGCTGGTTGCGCTCGATCAGGTTGATGTAGCTCGGCGAGATCCCGAGCCCCTCGGCGATCTGGGTCTGCGACAGCCCCAATTGCTGCCGGATCCGCCGGAAGCGCGGGCCGACGAACAGTTTCTTCCCGGATTCGGCGGGCATTTTTCAGATCTCCAGGGCGATTAAGGACAGTTTTGCTGACCTATAACTTTACAAACTTTACAAAATAACATCTATTACATGTTCTGATGTTACATGACATCACCAATAAAAAACAAGCCATCTATACGAAGTTTCCGTTTTCGCGTTTAGCTCCTGACACGCATCTCGCAATGCACTGTCAAGAATGTCGATGGCCAGACATCGTCATCGTCAGCGAAAGGATCAGGCACATGAACTATCAGCCCCGTGGCATCAGCACCTTCCAGGCTCCGGCCTCGTATCAGAGCGAGATCGATGCAGCCCAGGCACTCCTCGAGACCCAGCCGACCTGGAACGGGGTGACGGCCGAGCACATCGCGCGCATGCGCCTGCAGAACCGCTTCAGGACCGGCCTCGACGTCGCCCGCTACACCGCGGCGCTGATGCGGGCCGACATGGCCGCCTATGACAGCGATCCCACCAAGTACACCCAGTCGCTGGGCTGCTGGCACGGCTTCATCGCCCAGCAGAAGCTGATTTCGGTCAAGAAGCATTTCGGCAAGACCGATCGCACCTACCTGTATCTGTCGGGCTGGATGATCGCGGCGCTGCGCTCCGAGTTCGGACCGCTGCCCGACCAGTCGATGCACGAGAAGACCTCGGTGCCGGCGCTGATCGAAGAGCTCTACACCTTCCTGCGCCAGGCCGACTCGCGCGAGCTCAACGACATCTTCCGCAACCTCGACAAGGCGCGCAAGGAAGGCGACAAGACCCGCGAGAAGGAGTTGATCGAGAAGATCGACAACTTCCAGACCCATGTCGTGCCCGTCATCGCCGACATCGACGCCGGCTTCGGCAACGCGGAAGCGACCTATCTGCTCGCCAAGAAGATGATCGAAGCGGGCGCCTGCGCGCTCCAGATCGAGAACCAGGTCTCGGACGAGAAGCAGTGCGGCCACCAGGACGGCAAGGTCACCGTGCCGCATGACGTCTTCCTGGCGAAGATCCGCGCCTGCCGCCACGCCTTCCTCGAGCTCGGCGTCGAAGACGGTATCGTCGTGACCCGCACCGACTCGCTCGGCGCTGGCCTGACGCAGCAGATCGCCGTCAGCCACAAGCCCGGCGACATCGGCGACCAGTACAACAGCTTCCTCGATTGCGAGGAAATCACCGCGGAGAACGCCCGCAACGGCGACGTCATCATCAACCGCAACGGCAAGATGATGCGTCCGAAGCGGCTGCCCTCCAACCTCTACCAGTTCCGTCCCGGCACCGGTGAGGACCGCTGCGTGCTCGACTGCATCACCTCGCTTCAGAACGGCGCCGACCTGCTCTGGATCGAGACCGAGAAGCCGCATATCGAGCAGATCGCCAAGATGGTCGATCGCATCCGCAAGGTGGTTCCGAACGCGAAGCTGGCCTACAACAACTCGCCGTCGTTCAACTGGACCCTCAACTTCCGTTGGCAGGTCTACGACGCGATGAAGGAAGCCGGCAAGGACGTCAGCAAGTACAACCGTGCCGAGCTGATGAAGGCGGAATATGACGACACGCCGCTGGCGAAGGAGGCCGACGAGCGCATCCGCACCTTCCAGGCGGATTCGGCCAAGCGTGCCGGCATCTTCCACCACCTGATCACGCTGCCGACCTACCACACCGCGGCGCTCTCGACCGACAATCTGGCCAGGGAGTACTTCGGCGAGCAGGGCATGCTCGGCTACGTGAAGAACGTCCAGCGCGCCGAGATCCGTCAGGGCATCGCCTGCGTGAGGCACCAGAACATGGCCGGCTCCGACATCGGCGACGACCACAAGGAGTACTTCGCCGGCGAGGCTGCCCTGAAGGCGGGCGGCGCCCACAACACGATGAACCAGTTCGGCTAACGCACCACGCTATCCAAGAGGAGACTGACAATGACCAAAGGCAGCAATTTCTGGGTGATCGGCGGCGAGTTCGGTTCGATGAACTTCCACAAGCTCGTGGAAGGCTCGGCCCAGGTGCAGGGTCCGTTCAAGACCCGCAAGGAAGCCGAAGATGCCTGGCGTACGGTCTCGGAAGAGAACCGCCACAAGGCCGGCGTCCGCTTCTCCATCGTGGAAGAGCCGTCGCGGGTCTCGGCCTGACGGCTGCCTGACCAATCAAGAAGACGTCCAAGGACGGAGGGTCCCATCCGGCGCAAGCCGGGTGGGATCGTCTGTTTTTGGCACAGGTGAGACAGCTGTGGGCGCCGTAAGTATTTGGAATTGTGGACCCTTTGCGGACGGTTTGGTTGCTGATAGGTTAATGGAGGCAAGTGAGGACGAGGCCGACAATGTCAGAGCCCGAGACCAGCGGGACCCATCCCAGCCAGCCGCGCCCGGTGCGGCTGCGCGACGCGCTGTTGCGGGCGCGGATCGAGGCCGCCGACCGGACCGGCGTCGTCGTCGACTTGCGCGATGCCGAGGTGGCGCGGCTCGAGATCCTCAACGACGCGCTCGATCCCTTGTTTGCACAGGTGCCCGAGCAGATCGACCTGTTCGACCGCGGCATCAGCCAGGGCGATACGCCCCGACTCTGGATCGACGTCGTCGCGCACATCATGATGGGGCGCGACAAGCGGATGTACCGCTTCGTCCAGGACACCCGCTTCGGCCGCATCGTGCTCGCCGAATCGCACGACACTTCCGTGATCGTCGAGGCCGTCACCGACTATGTCGCGCGCCGCATGATCGAGCGCGAGCATGCGATGGTCGTGCTGCCCGAGCCGAAGCCGGAGGCCGCGGAGCGGCCGGCCCGCTCGCGCGTCTGGCCGTTCGTGTTCGGCTTCATCCTCGGCGCCGCCGCCTTGTTCGGCGTCGCCGTGCTGGCGGCCCTGCGGAGCTGGTGAATTTCCCTCCGTCGTCATTGCGAGCGAAGCGAAGCAATCCAGGAATCTTTCCGCGGAGGGACTCTGGATTGCTTCGCTTCGCTCGCAATGACGGTGAACTAAACCAGCCTTGCGTGCTTGATCTCTCGGATCTGAAATCCGGATCCGAGTCCGCGCACCGTCTGCTCGCAGCGCCAGCCGGCGTTGTCCTTCTCGATCGTGAACAGATTATACGCCGCCGCCGGGTAGCGCCCGTGTGCGAGCGCGGACGCCGACGGCACGCCGATCGCGGGTATGTTGCCGTTGGGCCCCTCGAACCACATCGTCGAATGAATGTGGTCGTGGCCGTGCAGGACCAGCTCGACGCCGTGGCGCTTCAACAGCGCCAGCAGATCGGCCGCGTCCGTCATCCGCTTCTGGCGCGCATCGGACTTCAGGGGATGATGCACCAGCAGCACGCGGAAGACGTCCTCCGCCGCGAGCCGCTCGAGAACCTGTTCGAGGGCTGCGAGCTGATCGCGCCCGAGCGTGCCCGTCGCCATCAGCGGCAGGGTCGGCACCGCCGTGGAC
>NZ_JBFUES010000238.1:0-8566 GCF_056403875.1 Bradyrhizobium sp. P2_E8 | reverse complement strand
GCCTGATCGTGCTGGCCGAGCCGATCGTGCGGCTGCTGTTCGAGCATGGCGCCTTCGGCGCCGATGACAGCGCGGCCACCGCGCGCGCGCTGATGTGGTTGGCGCTGGGCCTGCCGGCTCATGTGCTGATCAAGGCGCTGTCGCCGGCCTTCTATGCCCGCAGCGACACGATGACGCCGCTGCTGGCAACGGCCAAGGGATTTGTGGTCGCGGTCGCGCTTGCGGTTCTCCTCGGCCATTTCTTCGGTGCAAGCGGGATCGCCGCGAGCATCGCGGCCGGCGCCTGGAGCAGCGCGCTCTCGCTGCTGCGCAAGGGCACGGGCGAATTCGGCTTCTCGGTCGATGTCGCCGCCCGCAAGCGGCTGCCGCGGATCGTGCTCGCCGCCTCCGCCATGGGCGCCCTGCTCTGGCTGACCGAAGGCCTGGTGCCTGCCGAAGCGCATGGCCTCGTCAAATTCATCGTGCTGGGCGTGCAGATCGCGGCCGGAATCGCCGTCTACGGCCTGCTCCTGCAAATCCTCGGCGCGGCCTCCTGGCGCGAGGCGGCTGCCGCCTTGAGGCGGCCCGCCTAGCCCGACCCCGGCGCGCAGGATGATCGAATTGCCCTTGACGGGGCAGCGCCGCTGTTGGAAACGACGGCCGGTACCTTCCAGGAAAGCTTACCATGCCATTCGTTGAACGGGTCTTTTCGGGCGTCCAGCCGACCGGCAATCTGCATCTCGGCAATTACCTCGGCGCGATCGTCAACTTCGTGAAGATGCAGGAAACCCACAACTGCATCTATTGCGTCGTCGACATGCACGCGATCACGCAAGGCGTGGACGTCTGGGGCGGCCCGGTCGAGCTCGCACGCAACACCCGCGAGGTGACCGCGGCGTTCATCGCGAGYGGCATCGATCCGAACAAGCACATCGTGTTCAACCAGAGCCAGGTCTCCGGCCATGCCGAGCTCGCCTGGATCTTCAACTGCGTCGCGCGCATGGGTTGGCTCGGCCGCATGACCCAGTTCAAGGAGAAGGCCGGCAAGGATCGCGAGAACGCCTCCGTCGGACTGTTCGACTATCCCGTGCTGATGGCGGCCGACATCCTGCTGTACCGCGCCACGCACGTGCCGGTCGGCGAGGACCAGAAGCAGCATCTCGAGCTCTCGCGCGACATCGCGCAGAAGTTCAACAACGACTTCGGTGACTCGATCCGCGCCCAAGGCACCAATGACGGACTGTTCTTCCCGCTGCCGGAACCCTTCATCACGGGCCCGGCGACGCGCGTGATGTCTTTGCGCGACGGCACCAAGAAGATGTYGAAGTCGGATGCCTCGGACAATTCGCGCATCAACCTCACCGACGACGCCGACACCATCGCGCAGAAGATCCGCAAGGCGAAGACCGATCCGGAGCCGCTGCCGACCGAGGAGAAGGGCCTGGAAGCCCGCCCCGAGGCCGACAATCTCGTCGGCATCTTCGCGGCGCTCTCCGACCGCTCCAAGGCCGACGTGCTCCGCGATTTCGGCGGCGGACAGTTCTCCAGCTTCAAGAACGCGCTGGCGGAGCTGTGCGTCACCAAGCTCGCGCCGATCGCCGGCGAGATGAAGCGCCTCGTCGCCGACCCCGGCCATATCGATGCGATCCTGAACCAGGGTTCCGACCGGGCCCGCGCCATCGCCGACGAGACCATGAAGCTCTCGAAGGACATCGTCGGCTTCATCCGCCGGCGCTGATCATCGCATCCGCAAAACGCGGCCGGCGCGCTGGCGTCGGCCGCTTCCCCTCTCCCAAACGTTGCGGGAGTGTGGCAGCATGTCGGCCGTGCACATTCCGGGACATGCATGACCAGCAAGCGACTTTGCTTCGAGCCGGGTCACAAGCCCAAATGCCTCGTCATCGTCGACGACACCGCCGAATGGGACCGCGCGGTCTATTACGCCAGCCGCTGGGCGATCCGCGCCGGCGGCGGCGTGGTGATGCTGCGCATCATCGAGCCCGAGCAGCAGAGCCAGGAATGGCTTGGTGTGGCCGACATCATGCGCGCCGAAGCGCATGAGGCGGCGGAAGCCGCGCTCGACCGTGCCGCCGGCCGCGCCAACGGCATTGCCGCGATCACGCCGGAACGGGTGATCCGCGAAGGTGCGCCGATGGAACAGCTGCTTGCGGTGATCGACGAGGACCCCGACATCGCCATGCTGGTGCTCGCTGCCAATCCCGGTGCGGAAGGCCCCGGGCCACTGGTCTCGCTGCTCACGTATGAGCTGGGCACGTTCCCCGTTCCCGTGACGATCGTTTCCGGCGCGCTGAGCGACCAAAGCGTGGATTCGCTGTCATAGGCGTCCCTGTCTGGACACGCCAACCAGATATCCGTCATGCCCGGGCTTGTCCCGGGCATCCACGTTCTTGGCGCCACGAAGCAAGGCGTGGATGGCCGGGTCAAGCCCGGCCATGACGGCGCGGGGCTATTAAAGTGTTCTAACCCGCTGATATCGTGACGAAACGTGCTCCCCGCCCCTTGATCGTGCGTTCCCCGTCGCCATCTGCTAGTGGATAGGCCACGCGCCGGCCTTGAACCGGCGACGTCTGGAGAAAACCATGTTCATTCAAACCGAAGCCACCCCCAATCCCGCCACGCTGAAATTCATTCCCGGCCGCGTCGTGGTCGACGGCAGCCCGATGGAATTTGCGAGCCGCGAATCGGCCGCGCGTTCGCCGCTCGCCGAAAAGCTGTTCGAGGTGCCCGGCGTCACCGGCGTGTTCTACGGATCGGACTTCATCACCGTGACCAAGGCGGACGGTGAATGGCAGCAGCTCAAGCCCGCGATCCTCGGTGCGATCATGGAGCACTACATGTCCGGCGCGCCGCTGCTCGCCGGCGGCGCCGCGCAAAGCGATGCCGATCTCGACGACGAGGACGAGTTCTTCGACGAGGCCGATGCCGAGACGGTCGACATGATCAAGGACCTGATCGAGACCCGGGTGCGGCCGGCGGTCGCCAATGACGGCGGCGACATCACCTTCCGCGGTTTCAAGGACGGTATCGTCTATCTCAACATGAAGGGCGCCTGCTCCGGCTGCCCGTCATCGACCGCGACGCTGCAGCACGGCATCCAGAACCTGCTCAAGCACTTCGTGCCCGACGTGGTCGAAGTCCGGCCGATGTGAGCGGTAGGTGAGTAGCGAATGGCGAATAGGATTCCGATCGGCTAGACTATTCGCTGTTCGCCAACCGCCAACCGCTTTTCCATGCTGATCCTTGCCATCGATACCGCGCTGGAAGCGTGCGCGGCCGCCGTGCTCGATACCGACGCCGGCGAGCTGCTTGCGCAGGAGCAGCTTCTCATGAAGCGCGGCCATGCCGAGGCGCTGATGCCGATGATCGCGCGCGTCATGCAATCGGCCAATCTCGCCTTCACCGCGCTCGACCGCATCGCCGTCACCGTCGGCCCGGGAAGTTTCACGGGCCTCCGCGTCGGCATTTCAGCGGCACGCGGCCTTGCGCTCGCGGCCAAGCGGCCGGCCGTCGGGCTGACGACGTTATCGGCCTATGCCGCCACCGTCGTCGGCCAGAGCAAATCGGCGCCGGTGATCTCCGCGATCGATGCGCGGCACGATCACGTCTACTTCCAGATCGTCGCCGGCGACGGCAGCCAGCTGGTGCGGCCGGGCGTCGCTCCCATCGACGAGGCGATCGCGGCCTCGCAATTCGGCGCAGCGCATCTGGTCGGCAATGCCGCAAGCATCCTCGCCGATCGCTGGCCGAAGGATGCAGCGCAGCCGGTCGCGGTCGACGCGCAACCCGCGCCCGATATCGGCTGGGTCGCATGGCTTGGCGCTGCCGCCGATCCCGAGACAAATCCGGCGCGGCCATTCTATCTGCGCGCACCCGATGCGAAACCGGCAGCACAGCCCCCGCTCGCAGCTCACGCCGCAACCTCATGATGAGCTGGCTGTCGGAATGGTGGCGCGGCGGCACGGCCGTCGTCGAGCCGGCTTCCGCGCGCGATGCCGCGCGGCTCGCGCAGCTTCATGGCGCCTCCTTCGCGCATGGCTGGGGCGAAGGCGAGTTCGAGAGCATGATGAGCGAGCGCAATACGCTGGTGCATCGGCTGCGCCTCGGTCGCAAGACCATCGGCTTTGCGGTGTCGCGGATCGGCGCGGACGAAGCGGAGATCCTCTCGATCGCGGTCGACGAGGCCCATCGCGGCCGCGGCCTCTCCCGCACGCTGCTGATGACCCATCTCGGCCACCTCGCCGGGCGCGGCGTGCGCACGATATTTCTCGAGGTCGAGGAAAACAACCAGCCGGCACGGCGGCTCTATGCGGGGTGCGGATTCATGGTGGTCGGACGTCGCGAACGCTACTATAAACAGCCGAACGGGGAACAATTGAACGCCCTTCTGATGCGGCGTGACTTGTCGTAACATTGATGGCAGAAAGCGCCCCGTCAGGCAGACAGATCATGACCGCACTGAAACCTTCTTCTGCATCCAAGTCGTCCGGCATCGAGGCGCGCTGTGCCGCCACCGGCATGCGCATGACCGAACAGCGCCGCGTCATCGCCCGCGTGCTCGCGGAGGCGGTCGATCATC
This sequence comes from Bradyrhizobium sp. P2_E8, assembly GCF_056403875.1. Lineage (NCBI taxonomy): Bacteria > Pseudomonadati > Pseudomonadota > Alphaproteobacteria > Hyphomicrobiales > Nitrobacteraceae > Bradyrhizobium > Bradyrhizobium sp. P2_E8. The sequence continues at coordinate 3,990 of NZ_JBFUES010000238.1, read as the reverse complement.
CCGATGTCGAGGAATTGTACCGGCGCTGTGTCGCCGTCGACGACAAGATCTCGATCTCGACCGTGTATCGCACCGTCAAGCTGTTCGAGGATGCCGGCATCATCGAGCGCCATGACTTTCGCGAAGGACGCGCGCGCTACGAGACGATGCGCGACAGCCATCACGACCACCTCATCAATCTGCGCGACGGCAAGGTGATCGAATTCACCTCCGAAGAGATCGAGAAGCTCCAGGCGGAGATCGCCCGCAAGCTCGGCTACAAGCTGGTCGATCACCGGCTCGAGCTCTATTGCGTTCCGCTCGACGACGACAAGCCAACAAGCTAAGTGCCCGTCGACCTCATCATTTTCGATTGCGACGGCGTGCTCGTGGACAGCGAGGTGATCTCCTGTCGCGCGCATGCGGATGTGCTGACGCGTCACGGCTATCCGATCACCTCGGAGCAGGTGCTGGTCCGCTTTCTCGGCGTATCCGAGAAAGACGCGCGGCGGATGGTCGAGCAGGAAATCGGCCGCAGCCTTCCTGACGATCTCGAGAGCCAGGTGAATGCGGCCACGCTGCAATTCTACGCCAGCGATCTGCAGCCGATCACCCATGTGGCCGCGGCGATCGCCGCGATCGATCTGCCGAAATGCGTCGCATCGAGCGGCACGCCGGAGAAGATCCATCACGGCCTGACGTGCGCCGGGCTCTACGACCTGCTTGCGCCGAACATCTTTTCCGCAAGCCAGGTCGCGCGCGGCAAGCCCGCGCCCGACCTGTTCCTGTTTGCCGCCGCGCAGATGAAGGTCGCCCCGGAGCGGTGCCTCGTGATCGAGGACAGCCTCCCCGGAGTGACCGGCGCGCACGCCGCCGGGATGACCGTGCTGGGCTTTCACGGCGGCAGCCACTGCCCGGCGGGTCACGCCGAAAGGCTGCGGACCGCCGGCGCCGGACTGACATTCGACGATATGCGGCAATTGCCGGAGCTGGTCCGGCGGGTCGGGGCGGACGCTTTGGCGGGGTGATTTCCGTCATTCCGGGGGCACGCGCGGCGCGTGAACCCGGAATCCCGAGTTTTGGCCCGAGATTCCGGGTTCGCGCTGACGCGCGCCCCCGGAATGACGGTCCAGAGGCTCCATTCGCTGGATTTTCCCCCCTCCAGCCTATATCTGAAGGCCGTCCTCCACCTCCATTTTCGGGTTCCATGACGCCGCCGCGCAAGCTGCACATCAAATCATATGGCTGCCAGATGAACGTCTACGATGCCCAGCGCATGGTGGACACGCTGGCCCCGGAAGGATTCGTGGAGACGGCCAGTGCAGAGGACGCCGACCTCGTCATCCTCAACACCTGCCATATCCGCGAGAAGGCCTCCGAGAAGGTCTATTCCGAGCTTGGCCGGCTGCGCGTCGCCAAGGACGAGGCCGCCCGCGGGGGCCGCGCGATGCAGATCGCGGTCGCAGGCTGCGTGGCGCAGGCCGAGGGCGAGGAGATCGTGCGCCGGGCGCCGGTGGTCGACGTCGTGGTCGGTCCGCAGAGCTACCATCACCTGCCGGAGCTCTTGAGGCGCGCCGGCAACGAAGGCCGCGCGATCGAGACCGAATTTCCCGCCGCCGACAAGTTCGGCTTCCTTGCCCAGCCGAAGCCCGACGCGATCCGCGCGCGCGGCATTTCCGCCTTCGTCACGGTGCAGGAAGGCTGCGACAAGTTCTGCACCTTCTGCGTCGTACCCTATACGCGCGGCGCCGAAGTGTCGCGCCCGGTGGCAAGGATCGTCGACGACGTGAAGCGGCTCGCCGACAACGGCGTGCGCGAGCTCACGCTGATCGGGCAGAACGTCAACGCCTATCATGGCGAGGGACCGGACGGAAAAGCCTGGCCGCTCGGCCGGCTGCTCGAACATCTGGCAGGGATTCCCGGCATCGCGCGGCTGCGCTATTCGACCAGCCACCCCCGCGACGTCGATGACAGTCTGATTGCGGCCCATCGCGATCTCGAGGCCCTGATGCCGTTCGTGCACCTGCCGGTGCAGTCGGGCTCGGACCGGATTCTGGCGGCCATGAACCGCAAACATACCGCCGATGATTATCGGCGTGTCATCGACCGTTTCCGGGCCGCGCGCCAAGACATTGCTTTTTCATCAGATTTTATCGTGGGTTTCCCGGGTGAAAGTGAGCAAGATTTTCTCGCCACCCTCGCGCTTGTCATGCAAATCGGCTACGCTGCCGCTTATTCGTTCAAATACTCCGCCCGGCCGGGAACGCCGGCCGCGGACATGCAGGAGACGGTGTCCCCCGCCGAGATGGACCAGCGATTGGAGCGGCTCCAGGAACTGATCGACAGCCAGCAATCGGCCTTCAACAAGGCCGCGATTGGCTCAACGGTCGACGTGCTGTTCGAGCGTCCGGCGCGCAAGGACGGCCAGATCGTCGGCCGCACCGCCTTCCTCCAGCCCGCGCATGTGATGGCCTCGCCCGACATCATCGGACAAATCCTGCCGGTGCGGATCGACAGCCTCGAGCGCTACAGCTTCCTCGGGGAGCTCGTCACACCGCGCGTTGCGCGCGAGCCCGCTTTATCACCCATCGCCACTGGAGCCTGAACCCTTGCCAAAAAGCGCATCGGATTCGCCTTCTATCGCTCCCAGCCGCAAATTTGACCGCGACATGCAAGTTCCACCCGAAACCCAGGTCGTCATCGACTTCGACGACAACCGCGCCGCATCCGCGCTGGTCGGGCCCTATGGCCAGAATCTGGCGCAGATCGAGCGGCGGCTCGGCGTCGTCGTGGATTCCAAGGGCAACCACATCACCATCGGCGGCACGCGCGACGGCTGCGACGCGGCGCGCCGCGTGCTGGAGGCGCTCTACGCCCAGGCAGTAAAAGGACAGGATCTCGACCAGGGCGAGGTCGAAGGCGCGATTCGCGCCGTGATCGCCCAAGGCTCGCTGTTCGAGTTCGACGCCAAGTCCGCCAAATCGACCTTCGACAGCATCAATCTGCGCAAGCGCCCGGTGCGCGCACGCACGGCCGCCCAGGATTCCTACATCCGCGCGCTGAAGCGCCACGAGCTGGTGTTCGGCATCGGCCCGGCCGGCACCGGCAAGACCTGGCTCGCGGTCGCGCATGCCGCGCAACTGTTCGAGCGCAAGGAAGTCGACAAGATCATCCTGTCGCGCCCGGCGGTCGAAGCCGGCGAACGGCTCGGCTTCCTGCCCGGCGATCTCCGCGAGAAGGTCGATCCCTATCTGCGCCCGATCTACGACGCGCTCTACGATCTCATGGACGCGCGCATCGTCGAGCGGGCGCTCCAGACCGGCGAGATCGAGATCGCGCCGCTCGCCTTCATGCGCGGCCGCACGCTGACCAACGCCGCCATCATCCTGGACGAGGCGCAGAACACCACGTCGATGCAGATGAAGATGTTCCTGACCCGTCTCGGCGAGAACAGCCGCATGATCGTGACCGGCGACCCCTCGCAGATCGACCTGCCGAACGGTCAGACCTCGGGCCTTGCCGAGGCAACCCGCCTGCTGGACGGTGTCGAAGGCATTGCACAAGTTCATTTCAAGGCCGAGGACGTGATCCGCCACGAGCTCGTGGCGCGGATCGTCGCCGCGTATGAAGGGTCGCCGCAGCGGCCGGCGACCGGCAAATCCTGACGGGACAACAACCGGACCATATGGGCGCGGACGCAAGCGCCTTTTCGTTCCGAACAAAGACAATGTCACACCCCAATCTTCCCATGACCGAGGTCCTCGTCGTCGCCGATTGCTGGCAGCGCGAACCCGATTCCGAAGCCGTGATCCAGCGCGCGGTCGCGGCTGCCGCCGAGAGTGTCGACGAAGACGTCGCGGAAGCGGAAGTGGCGGTGATGCTGACCGACGATGCCGGCATCCGCACGCTCAACAGCAACTGGCGCGGCATCGACAAGCCGACCAACGTGCTGTCGTTTCCCGCGCTCCAGCCGGAGGGCGAATGGAAGCCCGGCGATGCGCCGCGCATGCT
>NZ_JBFUES010000237.1:0-8571 GCF_056403875.1 Bradyrhizobium sp. P2_E8 | reverse complement strand
CAGACCGTTGCGCTTGAGCCGCTCGCCGACCGCCTCGGCCGGATGCTCGTAAGGAAAGAGAAACTCGACGGCGGTGAAGCCGGCCTGCGCGGCGGCATCGAAGCGATCGAGGAACGGCACCTCGGTGAACATCATCGAGAGATTGGCGGCGAAACGGGGCATTGGAATCCTCTTGTCCTTACTTGTCGCCGGGAAGCTTCACGCCGGTGACCTGCGCATACATGCGCGCGACCGAGGCGTCGTCATCGCGGCCCATGCCGGCGGCAGCCGTCATCAAGAACATCTGGAGCGCGGCCGCGGAGACCGGCACCGGGAATCTGGCGCTGCGCGCCATGTCCTGGATGATGCCGAGGTCCTTGACGAAGATCTCGACCGCGCTGCGCGGCGTATAGTCGCCGTCGAGCACATGCGGCATGCGGTTCTCGAACATCCAGGAATTACCGGCAGAGGCCGTGATCACCTCATAGACCTTGCGGATGTCGAGGCCCTGCTTGGCCGCAAACGCCATCGCTTCGCTGGCGGCGGCGATGTGCACGCCGGCCAGCAACTGGTTGATCATCTTGAAGGCGGCGCCCTGCCCGGCGGCATCGCCAAGCTCGTAGAGCTTTGCGGCCATGGCGTCGAGCGCCGGCCGCGCCTTTGCGAAGGCGGCCGGGCTGCCCGAGGCGAGGATCGTCAGTTCGCCTTGCGCGGCGCGCTGCGCTCCGCCGGAGATCGGCGCATCCAGATAATGCCGGCCGGTCGCCTCGAGTTGCTTGGCCAGGCGCCGCGCGACGTCGGGATCCATCGTGGCCGACGACAGGAAGACGCTGTCCTTCTGCATGGTTTCGGCGACGCCGTCCTTGCCGAACAGGATCGTCTCGGTCTGCGCTGCATTGACGACGACGCTGACGACGATATCGGCGTCCCTGGCGGCTTCGGCCGGCGTCCTGGCGCCCGCGCCGCCGTCCTTCACGAAGCGCGCCACGGCATCGGCCGAGACGTCGCAGCCGGTGACGGCGTGACCGGCGCGCTTCAGCGAGGTCGCCATACCAAAGCCCATCGAGCCGAGCCCGATGACGGCGATACGCTGATTTTGTGACGTGGAGGCGGACATGCAACTGACCCTTGCGAAACGTTTCCCGGACGGCCGGCCCTTGCGGCGGCTCGGCGAACCGATAACACGGCTTGGCCGCGCTGCCAAAGCGTGAGACAAGCAGGCATGACGGCCATGAGCAACGAGACAAGGCTGCGTGAGGATATCTGTCGCTTCGGACGGTCCCTGTTCGAGCGCGGACTGACGCCGGGCTCGTCCGGCAATATCAGCGTCAAGCTTGACGATGGCGGCTGGCTGGTGACGCCGACCAATGCCTCGCTCGGCTTCCTCGACCCGGCGCGGCTGTYGCGGCTGGATAGCCAGGGCCGGCCGATCTCGGGTGATGCACCGACCAAGGAAGTTCCGCTGCACACCGCGCTCTACGACACCCGCGGCAGTGCACGTGCGATCGTGCACCTGCACTCGACGCATTCTGTCGCACTGTCGATGCTGCCCGAGATCGACCCGCGCGCCGCGCTGCCGCCGATGACAGCCTATTATCTGATGAAATGCGGCGCGACCGCGCTCGTGCCCTATTACCGCCCCGGCGATCCCGCGGTGGCGGATGCGATCAAGGGGCTGGCGGGGAAATATTCATCCGTGTTGCTCGCCAATCACGGCCCGGTGGTTGCCGGCGATACGCTGGAGGCCGCCGTGTTCGCGACCGAGGAACTGGAAGAGACGGCGAAGCTATACCTGCTGCTGCGCGGGATGAACCCGCGCTATTTGTCGCCGGAGCAGGTGAAGGATCTGGTGAAGGTGTTCGGGGTGACGTTGCCGGAGCATGGGCACGGGCATTAGCGTCGCCTCGTGAAGAGCACGACAGTGCTGCCTTATCCACCWCTGTCATTCCCCGCCACCGGGTCTCGCCTTCGGCGAGCCCGATGACAGGCTCCGGCGGGGAATCCAGTACGCCGCGGCCCCTCCGTATCCCACTAACGTCTCTGGAATACTGGATCGCCCGCCTTCGCGGGCGATGACACCGAGGGTGTGGGACGTGTGCGCCCAACACTTATGTGCCTACAGCCCCAGATACGCCTTGCGCACGTCCGGATTGCCCCTGATCTCGCTGGCCGCGCCCTGCATCAGCACGCGGCCGGTTTGCAGGATGTAGGCGCGGTCGGCGATCTCCAGGCACTCGGCCATGCGCTGCTCGACGATCAGCACGGTCATGCCGGCGTCGCGGATACGCTTCACTGCCTGGAAGATTTCATCCACCAGCTTCGGCATGATGCCTTGCGACGGCTCGTCCAGCATCAGCAGCCGCGGGCGCGTCATCAGCGCGCGGCCGATGGCCAGCATCTGCTGCTCGCCGCCGGAGAGTGTCTCGGCCCGCTGCTCCAGGCGTTCGGACAAACGCGGAAACAGCGTGAAGACGAGATCGAGCGGCCCCTCGCGGTCGGCCTCGCCGCGGTAGAGATAGCTGCCGAGGCGAAGATTGTCGCGCACCGACAGGCGCGGGAACAGGCGGCGATTCTCCGGCACATAGGCGATGCCGGTGGCGGTGATGTGGTGCTGCGCCATGCCGTCGAGGCGCTTGCCGTCGAAGGTCACGGTGCCCGAGCGCGGGCGCTCGGCGCCGGCGATGGATTTGAGCAGCGTCGACTTGCCCGCGCCGTTGGCGCCGGCCACGCAGACGATCTCGCCCTTGGCGACTTCAATGCTGACCGCGGAGATCGCGACCAGGCCCTGATAGGCGGTCGTGACTTCATGCACCGACAGCATGACGATCTCCCAGATATGCGCTGATCACCTTGGGATCGCGAACGACGTCGGCAGGCTTGCCCTCGACCAGAACCTTGCCGAGGTCGAGCACGATGGCACGGTCGACCAGCGGCATCACGATCTCCATGACGTGCTCGACCATCAGCACGGTAATGCCGGCATCACGCACCTTGCGCACCAGCGCGACACCGGTCTGCGCCTCGGTCGGCGTCAGGCCGGTGAGGACTTCGTCGAGCAGCAGCAGCTTCGGTTCGGTCGCGAGCGCACGGGCGACCTCGAGGCGGCGCTTCTCGGCCGGCACGAGATCGCTTGCGAGCACGTCCGCGCGTGCGGCAAGGCCGGTGAATTCGAGCACCTCATGCGCCTTGCGGCGGGCTTCGCGCATCACGGTGTTGCGCACGAGCGCACCGACGATGACGTTGTCGATGACCGTCATGGTCTCGAAGCTCTTGACGACCTGGAAGGTGCGCGCGACGCCGCGCTGACAGCGCTCGGCCGCCGGCAGGTTGGTCACATCCTGCCCGTCGAAGATAATCGAGCCCTGCGTCGGCGGCAGCACGCCCGCAATGAGATTGAACAGCGTCGACTTGCCGGCACCGTTGGGACCAATCAGGCCGACGATCTCGCCGCGCCCGACCGAGATCGAGACATCGCTGTTGGCAACAAGGCCGCCGAAACGTTGCCAAACGCCGCGGGTTTCAAGGAGCGCGGTCATCGCGAAGCTCCCTTGCGGCGCGAGAACAGCCCGATCAGACCTTCCGGCCGCGCCAGCGCAATCACGACGATCAGCGAGCCATAAACGATGAGATCGACGCCGCGGCCCGAGCCGCCGATATAGGAGCGCGTCAGCTCGGTGAGCGGAATCAGGATTACCGCGCCGAGCAGCGGCCCCCACAGCGTGCCGATGCCACCCAGCACCGCCGGCAACGCCATCAGCAGCGAGAACTGGAAGCCCATGACGCTTCCGGGATCGATATAGGAAACATACATGGCATAGAAGCTACCGCCGACCGCGACCAGGAAGGCAGAGACGGCCGCAGCCCCCATCTTGGAATCGAACACGACCACGCCGAGGCTCTGGGCCGCATCGGGATTGTCCTTCACCGCGCGCCACCAATAGCCCCATTTCGAGTCTTCCAGCCACCAGGTGACGAACCAGGCGATGCAGGCGAGCGCCAGCGCGAAATAGAAGTACGGCAGCTTACTGCGGGCGAACTGGAATTTCAGCCAGCTGTCGCCGCGCACCGGCATCTCGATGCCGAGGGCCGCACCCGCCCATTCCCAGTTCTGGATCAGCAGCAAGCCGATCTCGGCGATCACGATAGTGGCGATCGCAAAGTAGTGGCCGCCAAGGCGGAAGCAGGGATAGCCGAGCGCCAGCGCGATCAAGGCGGAGATGGCGCCGCCGGCGAGCATACCGAACCAGGGCGGCACGCCGAACTTCGTGAACAAGAGCGTGGTGGTATAGGCGCCCAAGCCGAAATAGAGGGCATGCCCGAGCGATATCTGCCCGCAATAGCCGGACAGGATGTTCCAGCTCTGCGACAGCGCCCCGAACATCAGCGTCAAAATCATGATGTTCTGGACGTTGGGATTCTTGACGAACAACGGCACGAGCGCAGCGGCGACCGTAAGGCAAGCTGCAACGAGGAGTTCGCGGCGACGCCGCTCTGTGAAGCTCTTGTCCATCTCACATCGATCCGAACAGGCCGCGTGGCCGGATAAAGACCACGAGGAGATAGACGGCATAGATGCCGACCGACTTCAATGATGGTGGCAGCACGAGCGCGGTGGTGGCCTCGACGAGACCGACGATGATGCCGCCGGCGAATGCGCCGAACACGCTGCCGAAGCCGCCGAGCGCCACCGTGACATAGGCGATCAGCGCGAAGGATGCACCGACGTCGGGATAGATGTAGAAGAAGCTCGCCATGATGGCGCCGGCGAGCCCCACAAGGGCAGCTCCGAGGCCCCAGCCGAGCGCGAACACGCGGTTCTTGTCGATGCCGACGAGGGCCACCGCACCGGGATCCTCGCGGGTCGCTTCCAGCGCACGGCCGAAATCGGTGCGGTTGATGAACAAATAGAGCCCGCCGAACGCGGCGATCGCGACCAGCGCGCCGAACAACTGCGGCTGCGGCAGGAAGATCCCGGCGACCGATACCGTCTTGCCGCCGAGCCATGAGTTGGGGACGCTGCGGTAGTCGGCCGTGAAGAACAGCTGAGCCAGGCCGCGCATCACGATCGCAAGGCCGAAGGTCGCGAAGATCTGCACCATGCCGACATTGGCCTTGGCGCGCATCGCAAACCGCACGATCACGAGATAGACCACCGCCCCCAATACGAACAAGGCGGCGGCGGCCAGCGGCGCCGACAGCAGCGGATCGATCGCGAAGAACGTGAACAGGAAGAACGTCACGTACATCGCCAGCATCAGGAATTCGCCATGGGCGAAGTTGACGACGTCCATCAGGCCAAAGATCAACGCCAGGCCAACAGCGATCAGTCCGTAGAGCAGCCCCATCAGCAGGCCGCTCGCAAGACTCTGGATAATGGTTTCGGCTGTCACGTTGCTTCGTCCCCCGCCCGCAACCTGGTCGCTTACTTCATCGGCCAGATCGCATCGGCAACCGCCGCCTGCGACGGGAAGATGGTGACGAACTTGCCGCCGACAWATTGCAGCAGCACCGGATCGGCATCGTTGTTCTGGCCCATCTCGTCGAACTTGACCCGCTTCCAGGGCATGATGGTCTGCTCGCCCGACATCTCGGTCGCAGCCAGTGCGTCGCGGATCTTCTCGCCGTCGGTGGATTTGGCGCGGTTGATGGCGTCCGCCATGATGATCATGGCCATGAACTGCCGCGACGTGTTGTCGTTGAGGTCCTTGCCCGACTTCGCCTTGAACAGATCGTTGATCTTGCCGACCATCGGCCGCTTGGCGGCGAGATCGAGCGAGAAGCTGCCGCGGGTGATCGCACCCTCGAGCTTGTCGCCGACGGCGTCGTAAAGTGCCTTTTCGGAGAAACCGGCGGCTTGCGCCACGATGGCGTTCGGCTTGTAGCCGAGCTCGGCCATGGTCTTGACCAGCAGGATGCCGTCGGTGGTGTAGCTCGAGGGCAGCAGCACGTCGGCATTGGCGGCCTTGAGCTGCTGGACTTCAGCCGAGAGCGACGGCGAGTTGGCGCGGTACTTGATGTCGGCGACGATCTTGTAGCCGCGTTCGGTGGCGAGCTTGGTCTGCGCATTGGCAGAGTCGGTGCCGAAGATCGTATCTTCGTGGAACAGCGCCAGCGTCTCGGCCTTGGCGCCCTTCTTCTTCATCGCATCGAGGAAATCGAACATCCCGGCCGAGAACATCTCGTCGTGCGGTGAGGCGCGGAAATAATACTTCAGGCCGCGGCGGTGCAGACTCGGCGAGGAGTTGTCTGCCGACAGGAACGGAGTCTGGTAACGTTCGCAGATCTGGCTGATCGTGACTGCGACCGCGCTTTGATAGGAACCGAGAATGGCGCAGACCTTTTCCTGCGTGATGAGGCGCTCGGCTTCGGCGCGCCCCTTTTGCGGGTCGCCCTGGGTGTCGGCGTAGACGAGACGGATCTTGGCGCCACCAAGGCCGGGCAAGCCCAGGCCCTTCGCGAGCGGAAGGTCGAAGTCCTGATCATTGTTGATGATATCGACCGCGGTCTCGAACGCGCGCTGCGCATCGACACCCACCTGGGCACCGGCGCCCGACAAGGGATAGGTCGCGCCGATCACCACTTCAGAAGTTTGCGCACGGGCAGCCAGCGGCATCAACGCGGCAGTGGCAGCGGCTCCGAGCAGAACGTCGCGGCGAGTGATCGTCATAGGCAAAGTCCCCTGTTATTCGAATTTTGCGCGTATCGAATGAAGCGATTGACAGATAGCGTAAAGCCTGAAGAAGCAGCAAACGCTGCCCATTAAATCACGGCCATGGTCCTGTTCTTGAGATCCGTCACCAGCATCAGGCCGGGCGAATGCGTGATTGCGAACGGCACCTTCGCGGCATTGATCACCGATTGCGGCGTGACGCCGCAGGCCCAGAACACCGGGATCTCGTCATCGGCGACCGGCACGGGATCGCCATAGTCGGGCTTGGCGATGTCCTTGATGCCGATCAGATGCGGATGGCCGAGATGCACGGGCGCGCCGTGCACCGCGGGATAGCGCGAGGTGACCTGCACCGCGCGGATCGCATCGGCCGGCTTGAACGGACGCATCGACACCACCATGGGGCCGGCGAACGGACCGGCCTCGCCGCAGGCGATGTTGGTGCGGTACATCGGCACGCGCACGTTCTGCTCGATGTGGCGGATCGGCATGCCCTCGTCGAGCAGCGCCTCCTCGAACGAGAACGAGCAGCCGAGCACGAAGGTCACGAGATCGTCGCGCCAGTACTTGGTGACGTCGGTCGGCTCGTCCACGACTTCGCCGTCACGCCAGACGCGGTAACGGGGAACGTCGGTGCGGATGTCGAGGTCGGCGCCGAGCGCAGGGATATGCGGACTGCCGACGTCGGACATGCCGATGATCGGGCAGGGTTTCGGATTGAGCTGGCAGAAGCGGTGAAAGGCGCCGGCATATTCCGCCGGCAGGATCGCAAGATTGCCCTGGACGAAGCCGGGGGCGACCCCGGCCGTGGAGCCCACCTCGCCGCCGCGATAGGCGAGCCGGGCCTTGCGGCTCGGGAGGGTGTCGGGTGTTTCAGTTTGCTGCACTGCCACCAAAACAGTCATGTGATCGACCTGCCTATAAACTCGACAAAGACAAGCCAACACCAAGCGTGCTATAAAGTCTAATCTTCCTTTCTAATCAATATCGATAAATTCCTTTTATCGATCGGGAAAATCCTTCCAATGCTGGACTTCAGGTCAATCGAGACATTCCTCTGGGTTGTGAAGCTCGGCAGCTTTCGCGGCGCCGCACAAAGGCTCAACACGACCCAGCCAGCGATCTCCCAGCGCATCGCCCAACTCGAGCGCGAGATGGGCGTGAAGCTCCTCAACCGCGATCATCGCGTGGCCTCGCCGACGCCGAGCGGGCGGCAGATGATGGTCTATGCAGAGAAGCTGATCGGCCTGCGCGCTCAGATGATGGCCGAGGTCGGCGACCGCTCGGCGATGCGCGGCGTGATGCGGCTCGGCGTCGCCGAGACCATCGTGCACACCTGGCTGCCGCGCCTCGTGAAGAGCGTGAACGAGCTCTATCCGAACCTGTCGCTGGAGATCGAGGTCGACATCACGCCGAACCTTACGGCGCGCCTGCTCGCGCAGGAGATCGAGCTTGCCTTCGTGGTGGGGCCGCTGTCCGCCTCCGGCGTGCACAACCGCGTGCTCGCCGATTACCCGATCGGTTTTCTCGCAAGCCCCTCGCTCGGCCTCGGCAAGGGCCCGGTGACGCGCGCCGATCTCGCGCGTTTTCCGATCATCACCTTCCCGCGCAAGACCAGGCCCTACGAGGTCGTGCGCGAGGTGTTCGACCGGCCCGAATTGCCGCCGATCCGCCTGCATGCCTCTGCGTCGCTCGCGACCGTCATCCACATGGCGGTCGAGGGCCTCGGGATCGCCGTGATCCCCGACGCCATCGTCGAGAACGAACTCGCCGACGGGCGGCTGCAACTGCTCGACACCGATCTCGAAATCACGCCGCTGACGTTCACGGCAAGCTGGCTCGCCTCGCCCGACGTCGTGGCGGTGGAGCGCGTCGCCGAGCTTGCATGTCAGATTGCGCAGAGCAGCCTCGCGGTTGACGCG
>NZ_JBFUES010000236.1:0-8575 GCF_056403875.1 Bradyrhizobium sp. P2_E8 | reverse complement strand
CCTCATAGCTGCCGGTGCCTGGAACGGCTTCGTGCTTCTTGATGGTGATGGATGCGGTCTGGGCTTCAATAATGGTCCGGCGTGGGCGCTGTCACGTATTTCGATATGCGAAATGGCTCCTGGGATTTCTCCGTGATTTTGTACTTCACTTGGCGCCAATTGGCCCCTTTTGTCCGCACCTGTTCTCCAACCGGAACGCCGGACGATGCTCGACCAGGTGCAGCTCAAGCCTTGGTTTTGTTTGGCTATTTGCCTGCCACAGCTGGCGATCCCAGCAGAAGTGACATATCAGCCAAAAACATACTCTTAGATTGGCAAACCGGCCTAACCGGTTCGGCTGACCGAAAACGACATTCTGGAGCTTTGGCAAACCCGGAGGTGCTCCATGCAGGCGCCGCCAGAGCCAGAAATGCGAAGCCCCGTGCCAGCTGGGGAGCTTGGGCACAGGGCGGGGTCGCAGAGGTCAATTAACAGCATAGAATCTGTCACGTCACCCCTCGACTTTCAAGCGGGCAGAGCTTGCAACAAGTATGAAGCACGGCTCTACCGCAGCACAATTCCGCAGCGTCGCGCCATGCTTTGCCCAGTGCTCTGGATCTCGTGGGGCGGATTTGTGCTGATCATGCGCGCGGCGACTCCAACCTCTGAAATGATGAGCATGGAAGAGTATTTGGAGGCTGCGGAGGAATGGGGCGCGATGCCGGGCGAAGACAGTTGTCCGTTTGAGCCCAAGCCATCCGATTGGGGATGGTACAAGGGTCGGCGCGTAGCGTTGGACTATTCCACGCCGGCCTGGGGCAATGACTGAAGACAAGCCAGAGGATGGCGAACTATTGGGCGGCGGTCTCGCCAATGCGGTTACCAATGACGAGACCGCCTCGCGCTCCGGGCAAGCCTGGATGCTCGAACCCGAAGGCTGCCAATTCTACAGCAATCAACTGAGTTCTGACGATTGCTCGAAAGAGGCACCCCTTCAGAAGGCCTTAATCTGCCCCGACACTTGTCCTAATTAGGACAGCACACCCGGCGCGCCCTTCAGATACGTTCTATCTGATGGAAAACGGTGGTTGGTGCCATGATGACAAAGCAGCGGATATTGGAATTGATTGCTGCGCGACCGGACCTCACCGAGGTCGAGATTTCTGAACACCTCTTCGGCAGTGACGGCTATCAGCAGCACGTGAACTCAGCTTGCGGCGAGTTGGTCCAGGCGCTTTGGCTCGAACGGCAGGGTACGGGAGGGCATGGCGACCCATTTCGCTATCGCCGCCGCCGGATCTTACATGCTGTATGAACGCAGCGGTATCAAGCGAGAGGCTGGCAGATGCGAACCGCAGTGGTCGGGCTGGTGCTGCTGGTGAGTCCTGCGCAGGCCGCGAGCTGGGATGCGCGGGATTGCGACTACGTACAAGTGTTCTTCGAGGCCTGTGCCCGCGGGCCGCAGGATCTGCCCTACATTGGTCAGGTGTGCATGGGCAAGGCGTTCCAGAGCGACACCATTCGCAGGGCCGAGTTTGAAAAGCGGCATCCAAATTTTCGGCTGCGTTACCTCGAGCGGGTGTGCAAGCAGGTTTGCGAAAATGAGCTGGCCACAGAGGCGGCGATCAGGCAGTTCTGCCGCCGCAATCGTGCCTATCGAGGATAGTGCCTTCCTGACTCAGGGATGGGGCATTAGCCAAACGGTGCAAAACGCATGTGCTTCCATCTCTGAGTCCTAGCCATAGACGGAGCGCCATTCACGCTGCTTGGCCTTCGTCGCCGGAGCTGCCCCCCCGCGGCGAAGCGTTATCAGCAGGTGGGTCGAGAGCGACTTCCGCAACGTGGGCCTGCCCATCTTCAGGCGAAGAGGTTCGGATCGGACGGTCCCCACGCGCCTTCAGGGCAATCCCGGCAAATACCCATGCGATGATCCAGCAAATGGACCACAGCAGAAAGCCAAAACCCTCCCCGGCGAGCAAGCCGGCGAAAAACGAAAACGCGTACGAGAGGAATGGCCATTTGCGGGACCCTCCAACCGAGAGTACCGCTCCAACCGAGATCAGAAACGGGGCGAAAGAAACGGCTATGACCCCAATCAGTTCGATCGTGTCCATGGCTCGAGTACCACCCTAAGGGAGTTTTTCCTTAGCGTATTAGTGAGCCGGACGTGAGCGAAGTGGGATCGCGGGTTAACCTTGATATTCGCAATGTGAGCTAATCTTGAAAGCGAGTCTCTGAGCGCCACCTCGGCCGGATGCTGGCTGAGCAGAAAGCGATGGTTGGGCGCGCTCGGCCTTCAGACGAATTTCTGCACCGCAGGATCTACGCGGTGCAGCTCGTCCTGGAGTGAATGCGGCAACACTGCGATTTAGCCGCAAGCGCGCTGCTTCCCAGAACATTTTCGAAAATTATTTTCATCGCTCATTAGCACCTATCAGCGCTGCTCATCGCTCATCAACGATTGAGCCCGTTTAGCGGCGCTGTGGGGTGCTTGCGCATTTTCCGTTTGAGCGCATTTTGAGTGTATGCAAACCACTCGCAATGAACTCGCTATGCGCTGCGCCACTTCTCGTTCGAAGATATCGAACGGGACGCGGTTGCTTTCCAACGTTGACGGCAGATCGCGTGAGGCAAGGCGCTTCCGGGATCTTGTCGCAAGCTTCGCCACCGAGATCGGCAGTGATCTCGGCGAGGTTGAAATGGGCCTGGTGCGCCAGGCGGCAGGCCTTGCACTTCGCGCCGAGCAGCTACAGGAAGCGATCGTGCGCGGTGAGCCCGTCGACAATGACGACCTGATCCGCATCTCGGGCACCAGCCGACGAATCCTGACGCTGCTCCAGGAAAAGGCCGCCAAGCGCAAGCAGCCGCCCCCGACCTTGCGCGATCGTCTCCAGCAGCGTGCAGCGGAGCGCGCCGAGGCCTAATTGAGCACGACGCCAAACATCGTAGAGGCCATGAACGACCCGGAGCTTTTCGGGCCGTGGTTCGATGGCGCGAGTTGGGATGGTTGTCGATTGGACAGAAGCTCGACGACCTTATGCCCGCGGCGCGGAGCATCGGGCCACATTCTGCTCCAATGCGGGATGCCGGCCGCGCGAAATTTCGATCCATTGATTAAGGACCAATACGATGTCTGATCCGACGCTAGGCTTTAATGTCGACACTGGCGGCCTCGAAAAAGGCCGCAGGCGTTGAGCGCTGCGACCTTGTCCGGGAAAATTGTCTGTCAGTGCAATGTACGATACTTCCAGCCCGGTTGGCGACGATGATTCCAAAATCTGGCGGTGACGTTGAGTCCCGAAATCATGTTCCGAGTCGGAACACATTGGAGTGTGGCGGCCACGCGACATTAGTGCACGTTCGCGGGAATTTAGATGGTCGCAATCTTAGCAGCTGTCGAAAATTCGCGAGTGTTGCAGCGAGGCAATTTTCAGAACCGCATAGTTGGTACAATATCGACATCAGCCGGTCGGAATTCGATCAGCGAGATCGGCTAGGCTCGGCACACGTTTCGGCGGGGGCAGTGTGCCGAGCCGCCGATCGCTAGCGACGGGTGATGCCCGTTCAGGACGGCGCGAGTGGAAATCCAGCGCCGCACCCGTTTCGCGAACAGGGTCCGTGGTTACCCCGTCTCACGCTTGGGGCTGTCCTAATTCGGACACTCGTAAATCGAGATTAGGACACTTCAAGTTCTGCCCACGATCTGTTGGTGTTCAGGATTTGTAACGCCAACCTACCTCTAAAGGGGTAGATTAGTTCATGTATGTTCCTGGCTGGCCGCACCCGCGGACGGGAAGTGAAGGCAGAGTGCGCTCTCCTCCTAAATGTCCCGTGGATCGTCCCAATCCGGCACATAAACGGTGGCACGACCCATGCTCGTCCAAAAGGCATCTTAGGAGACAGATGCCTCATGCCAACCTTTGTGGYGGGCTTTCAGGGGAAGGCCGATAGTGGGCTTGTTCAAGAACGTGTAACTGCGGATTCCGCAGCCGAGGCGGTGCGTCTCTTCCAAGCGAAATACCCGGCGCCCGCGTTCAAATTAGTGTTCATCACCCCGGCCCGCGGCGATAAGCCAAAGACAAAAGATGGCGACTGACTGCACTGTTCTAATTTGCTCCCGCGAGTATGGGACAGCACAACACCGGCTATTCTACGTGGACCGGCTTAACCGAAGACTCAGCACCATCACAAGAAAAGGCCCCAGCCCGGGGGGCTATCCGGCTGGGACTCTAGTTTTCCGGCACAACCATTTGGATAGAAGTGCCAGCCTCCTCAAGATTCAACATCGCCGGTATGGGCACGGTATGGCGAGAACTTGCGGAAAATAATCTAAGTTATGGCGCTCAAGGCGATTGTGTGATCCTCCCGCACTAGATGTGCCGTTTGGCGAATCCGCGCATGAAATTGCGAGTTTGGCGGCGGCACCTGAGTTGCCGCTCGGCCCGGCATCCCGCGGCCCTTCAGCCAGGCGAATGAGCTGTGCATCCTTCGGCGGCGCACAACAGCCTTTGTCTGGCGCTGCTTGCGACTCGCGGCTCTAATCAAAGAAAAAACTGACGAACTAGTCCACGGGGGAACGGGACATGCTGGACGCCATCCAGATCAGCTGCGCGCTTTGGGGAATGATCGTCTGCGGCGCCATCAAGGCCGCGCAACTCGCCCACTATCTATTCTAGGGTAACAGCCAGATCACCAATGCTACTCCGTCCCAAATCAGGCCACCGATCCAGGCGGTCATGACAACGCCGGCTGTAGCGAGATGGGCCTCGCCGAGCAGGTCGGAGCCCCGAGGCGGCGCCCGGCGTCTGCGTGTCGGTGGCTGCTGTGTTGACCTCTTGAGTCATGGTGTGTGTGCTGGCGACCCGTGGCAAACGGCCTCAGGCGGCGCGCTCCGATGCCGGTAGAAGGATGGTCTCCAGTTGCTTTTGCAGGGTGGCGACGGTCGTCCGCAGATTGTCGCGGCGTTCTCGCAACGTCAGAGCCAGCATCCGGTAGGAGTGGTTAGCGGGGTCGAAGACACGAGACTTGCGCTCTTCCTCCTCAATGTCGGCATCGAGGAATTGAACGCGCCGTCGGAGGTTGGAGATCAGCGCATGGAGCTGGGTTGGTGCGATCGCTTCGAAACGGGGCATCGGTTGCATCGGCTCGCCTCAATATGAAACAGGCCCACCTTGGGTCTGACGGATTGGGCATTGCAGAGCAAGTGGAGTGCCAGTCCTGAAGCGCGCTTAATTAACCCATTATATATATTGATGCCGGATTCGCGATCTGATCCCTTGGACGGGGAGGCGAATCACATGCGCGAACAGCTAGTGGTCACTCAATCATCGTGGACCGATTTGCGCCCCAGGTTCGAGGATTGCCACATCGTCACCGAGCTGCGATCCACCATTCTCGACCCCCGCGAAAGGCGTCAGATTTCGGTCTACCAATGCTCGAATTGCAGCCGGCTCGTCTGGAGGGATTATTAGTTCCGAGCGGTGCCCCAGTTTGATCTTGGAATGGCCTCGTTACACTGGCGGCTGGGGTTGGCCGACAAATTGCACGTGCATGTCGTGCAGGTACTGCACGTGGCGCTTTAACGGGCCCGCCGGGGGCTGGCTGCGTGGCGGGCCCTCACCCCAAGCACAAGGCCGCGTATGTCCCCCACGGCCCCGTCCCCGCACCGCACAGCGTTAAGGATGAATTGATGGTGCCGTTCACTGTCGCAGGCTGCGGTGCTAAACACCACGGAGCGATAGGTGTCCGCCTCTCGCTATCTGAATAACTCCCGCTGGCTCACAAGGCCGGCGGGTTTTTCTTTGGAGATCTTTCAGCGCAGCCGTGGGATAGCTTCCTAGATCGCGCCGATCTTCACGCAGATTGCATGGGCGACCATGAATACCGGGAGCGCAATCAGGAACCATAACATGGCGTCCGAGTCTCGATCCGGCGCAAACTCGCGGTTCGCGCCTGTCTCCTGGCCGTGAAGTACGATCGAAAAGGCCTGACTCGGTCTGGTGCGTTTGGCAGCGCGGCGCAAAAGCTGTTTGACAGTTGCTTCGCGCTTTTGCGCGAACTCCCCGCGTTCTTCTAGGTCAGACATCAGTTCCACTTTCAACCCGCCGAAACTATGCCGATCACTCCTTCTCTGCGGGAGGCATGCTAGGGGCTGGTGGCGGTGCTGGCTGTGGGGTTTCCGCTGTAGGCTCCGCAGCAATGCAGTCACCRGCCCAGATCTTCGTGCCCCTGACCGTGCCGACGAGTTTGCATCCCAATGGCGCCTGCGGCTTGGCATGGACAACCGGCTTTCTAGCGGCTTTCGGGGGAGATTGAGCAAGGGCGGCGTTAGCCGCAAAGAGCAGCGCGATAAGTCCGATCAGTGGCTTCATAGTTTCATTCCCCTCTTAACTCCGGCGCGCTTATTTCCCCTTCGCCTTCAGCCCGATCTCGACCAACCGCCTAATTGCTTCGGGACGGCCCGGTAAATCCGGCTGATTGCGGCGCCAATCATCAATGGCAGCAATGGCCTCTGGAGACCACCGCTCCCCCACCTGAATCCCTATTCCCGTAGGGGGGCGCCCCCTCGATTTTTTGGTAACAATTTTTCTTGCTGACTTCATGAAAACATGTTACCAAATAAGCAAGCCGAGGGGAAGCGCCAAAGGCGAGGGGCGGAAGTAGCGCCCAGGCATTTCCTCCCATCGCGTAGTTCGAAAGTTCAAGCTGAACGCCGAGCTTAGCGGTCGCTCCTCTCCCTTGGAGCTGCGGAGACGAACCCCCGCGCCCCTCTTCTTGCATTGGGCGACGTTGTAATGACATCGGGAGAAGGAGGTCGCACAACGTCTAGCTGCGTCGCAAAAGGTTTGGGCGATTTTCGCCGCTCGTAGCCGCGACGACGGCGGTACTTCGTTTTGGGTACACCGCAAGGGATCGGCCAGACAGCGAAATCGAGTCTATTCGTTTTCCAATCGCGTCCGGTGAGGTGTTAATCTTTTGGACGCGACCCAAGCTGCGCCGTACAGGCCTGCAGCAGGGGAAAACGATGGCCGACAACCGGATGCAGTTCAACTGGGATCCAATTGCGCTTGCAGCGCAACTGCTTAACATCGCGGGACAAAGCCAAGTACTGATGCGCTGCTTCGTGTCTTATCAACCGGACGCGATTAAATTCGGTATAGGCAACAGGTCAACGCTCGGGTTCGATTTTTTCGAACTCATGACGAGGATGATGACCGATCCGGTGGTAGTCGCCAACGCCCAGATCGACCTATTCTACAAGACGCTGGGTATCTGGCAGAAAACTGCGGAACGCATGCTCATGCTGCCTGCACGCGAGGCCGATGTCTCAAAAGACAAACGGTTCAAGCATCCCGACTGGAGTGAGAATGCTATCTTCAACTTCGTGAAGGACAATTATCTCGTCGCGGCAGAGACGATTCTTTCTGCAATCCGCGAAGTCAAAGGCATGGACGAGGCCTCGGCTCGCAAAGTCGATTTCTACACCCGCCAGTTCGTTGATGCCTTGTCACCTTCCAATTTCGTCGCCACCAATCCGGAGGTCCTCACTGCAACCCTTGCGTCCGGCGGGCAGAACCTGCTGCGTGGTCTGGAGAACCTTCTTGCCGATCTGGAGCGCGGCAATGGCCGCCTTGCGATTACGACCACCGACATGAAGGCGTTCCGCCTCGGCGAAAACATCGCAACCACTCCAGGAAAGATCGTCTACCAAAACGAGCTCATGCAATTAATCCAATATACGCCGTCGACAAGAGAAGTTCGCGTGCGGCCACTCCTCATCGTGCCACCATGGATCAATAAGTTCTATGTTCTCGATCTAAAGCCGAAGAACTCTTTCATCAAATGGGCCGTCGATCAGGGGCATACGGTCTTCGCCATCTCCTGGCTAACTCCCCATGGGAAGCTCGCCAAACATGGCCCTCAAAATTACATGCTCGAGGGGCCTTTGGCGGCATTGGACGCAATCGAGTCTGCGACCGGAGAGCACAGTGTCAACGCAATTGGCTATTGCCTCGGCGGAACATTGCTCGCCGCGACAATGGCATATTCGGCCGCGAAGGGCGACGACCGAATTACAAGCGCCACCTATTTCACGACGCTTGTCGATTTTACCGACGTCGGGGATATCGCCGTCTTCATCGACGAGGCGCAGCTGGCGTCTCTCGAAAGACGAATGCGCGAGCGCGGCTATCTGGACGCGCAAGAGATGGCGACAGCTTTCAATATGTTGCGCGCCAATGACCTGATCTGGTCCTTCGTCGTCAGCAACTACCTGCTTGGCAAGGAGCAGGTGCCCGTTGATCTTTTGTTTTGGAATTCCGATCCGACGCGCATGCCCGCGGCGATGCATTCGTTCTATTTGCGTGGAATGTATCAGCAAAATCTCTTGGCAAAACCCGGCGGCATCACGTTGGCGGGCGTGCCGATCGATCTTTCGAAGGTCACGACTCCGACCTTCATTCTGGCTGCGCGCGAAGACCACATTGCGCCATGGAAGTCGACCTATGCCGCGACACGCTTGTATTCCGGGCCGATCAAATTCGTTTTAGCCGATGCGGGCCATATGGCTGGCGTGATCAGCCCGCCCGGCACCAAA